>JBKECW010000095.1:0-1885 GCA_047975005.1 Bacteroidales bacterium
AGTCTACAAATTTTTTCCAACGCTCAGTGTCGTCTGTATATCTCTTTTTCTCTCTAGTTTTGTTGGGATAGTCAGGATGCGACCAGTCCAAGAGCGAATAATACAAACCGACTTTTATATCGTTCTTTTTCAGCTCCTTAACAAAAGGCTGCAATAGGTCTCGTTTTGCCGGAGTTTTATTGACAACACTCATGTCGTTACACTTAGTATCCCACAGTGCAACACCGTCATGATGTTTAGTTGTAATCACAGAATATTTTGCACCACTTTCTTTTATCAGTTTTGCCCACTGAGCTGGGTCATAGTTCTTTGCTGTGAAGCCGTCGAGCTGTTTCATATAGTCGTCATGAGAAATATATCCGTTAAAAAAGGACCAGCTTTCGTCAATTCCGTCAACGGCATAAATACCCCAATGTATAAAGATTCCTAGTTTGGCATCTTTAAACCACTGCATACGCTGTTCTTTCTCGGTTTTACTTTCTTGCGCTTCTGCCATCAAGGGACTGCAAAGTAGCACTACAAGCAATAAGTGTAATATTTTTCTCATGCGTTTATTTTTTTTGATAAGCTGTAAACTTTACGCTATCATTGTTTATAAGCTACCCTTTCAGGGCGCATATTCTTTTATTATCTCTATTTCCGAGGCACTGCCTCTACATTTCTTCATTTGCATTTATCCCCTCCTTTTGAAGGAGGATGCCGCAGGCGGGAAGGTTTACATTTCATCGCCTGAGCACTGACAAAAGTACAAAACATAGGTAAAATAAAAAAGTAACTATTTATTTGCATTTGCGGAATATTTATATTCCATTCAGAGCAAATAATTCAAAACATTGAGAATGTTAGCCTGACAAACAGCCAGTTGGGATTGAAGAACAGTAGAGCCTAACTGCGGAAAGTGGAGATAGTCTTCTCCCCACCACAAAATAGGTAAAAAAAAGACTTGCACTTTACGTTTAACACAAAGACCAAAAGCAAATTAGTTTGCGGTCTGTCTAAGAATCAAGACAAGACGGTAGCATAACAAATATATTCTTTCTTTTACTATTACTGCTATTCATTAATTGTAATGGGACGCACGAGAACGAGAATGCAGAATCCAATAGCGGTATTGCTTCAATTGCAAAGAATGCAGGTTCAGAATTCAATAATATGGTATTATACAGCTTAAATAAACTGTATGAGGTTAACATGTCAAACCCTGAGGACCACATTAACATTATCGAGAATGGTATTAACGAATGGTCTAAAATCAACAACATTGAAGAGAAGGGCAAGGATTATAATAGCACACAGATTGATATAATTCAACGTATTATGGCAATTGCAGAAAACAGTTCAGTTGAAGACTTTCAGCTTAATATTGTAGCTGTTGAAAAAGCAATAGCAAATCTTCGAGAAGAAGAGCAATTAGAACTCTTCATTATGGTAGAAATGATAAAAGGGGCTTGTGCAGCAATATCTGATTTTGAGACTCCTAATTTCTTACAGCAAATTTAAAAAGGGAGGTGTTTGGTGGTGTAACTTAGCCTCAAGTGGCATCGGCTCCATTTATGGTGCTTGGGCAGGCGGTATTGCTGCAGGTTTATTTGGAGCATTGGCTATCGCAACGGGAGGAATATCAGTAGCTGTCGGGATAATCGTAGGTACAACAATCAGTACAATAGCATGCTCAAATCTAAAGCCAAAAGGTATTGAAACGTAAAATGAACTAACAAAGGACACATTTGGGCTTTTAGGTTTTGAAGATACAATCCATCCTTAAAAGAATACCAAATAAGTAATGACAGCAGATACCCAAATATACTTTTAGAAGGTGCTTAAAAAAATTACAGGAATATATTTGGGTATTTTCAACACTCAAAGATTGTTAATATCGTAATGA
>JBKECW010000096.1:0-28105 GCA_047975005.1 Bacteroidales bacterium
CCACAGGCTAAAAAGCCAAGAAACATTCAGTATATTCTTGATTAATCACTTCTTTTTCTTCTTTGCTCAAAGTTTCGTACTCTTTCCCAAACTTCTCTATTGACAGATTTTTCTCTTGAAGTATCTACCGCACTTATCATTTCTTTCTGTACTGCAATGCAGTCAGAATATCTTGCTTCTTTCCCGGTTCTCAGAAAGACTGTAGAGCTAGATTTGTTCTCTTCATAATATTCGGACATCAACTGCTTCAACTGCTTTCCTCATTTTTATTCTTCAACTTACTTAATTTCAATCCATTCTGCATCAAACCGTTTTTTTATTAACCTCTCTAATCCAGCCGATTTTTCCAATTAGTGGATATCGGACTATATACCTACTACTACTTGCCAAATGCTCCATGATCATAATATTGTCGAATAATAATTTTGTCTGATGAACCGACACGGTAGTATTTTGTATCGACGTATGTTGCCCCATCGTTGATATAGGTAAAGAACAAGCCTAGCAGCACAAGTCCAAAAACCACAAGTCCAAAAACGGAATATACAATTTTGTTCAACTTGTCCTTCATCAAAATAAACCCGACAATTACAGCGATGCCAATCAAAGAAAAGAAAGAGTATTCTATTATCATTCTCAAAACCCTATCTTGAAATTCAATCGGAGGTCTATGAAACTTTGGTTGAAACAACAGCATCACTAGCCCAATTGCAATAATCAACAATATTTTAAGTCGCTTCCGTGTCATCGTCAGAGAAAGTTTTTAATTTGATATTTCCGTCTTTCAGCCCATCTGACTTAACATTCACTTCTATTATTCCTTGTTCATCTGTGCTTTGAATATACATTAACGACAGTCCGTTAAATGTTGTTTTAGTGTTAGCTTTGCCGGAAGACAGGTCGAGCATATCGCCATTTTCAATTCCCAACAGTTTTGCAGAACCTGTAATTTCATATGTAAATGGAATATTTGCATCTGGTACAAAATTGCCCGATTCATCCACTACTTTTACGGTAATATGAGCAAGGCTTCTAGCATTAGCGCACATTTGACTTTTATCGCTGTTTAGTTGCAATGCATAAGGTTGAGATGCTGTTTTGTGCATGCTTGTAATTACTTCACCTTTGCCCGTTTTTGCAACAGCTTTTATTTCGCCTTTTTCATATGGCACATACCATAGGAATTGCAAATTATTCAATGTGTCCTTTTTCGCCCCAAGCGATTTACCATTCAGAAAAAGCTCAACTTCACTACAATTAGAATATACAATAACAGGTATTTCTACACCTTCTTTTCCATGATGAGTCCAATGTGGCAGAATATGCACCATTGGCTTTTTTGTCCAAACACTCTGATAAAAGTAGTAAAGGTCTTTTTTGAATCCTGCCAAATCCAAAGCACCGCAGTGCCACCCACGATTCGGCCAAATATTTTCGCCCATATAATCGAATCCTGTCCAACGGAATTCACCCATCAACCAATCAAATTTGACTGTTCTTTTCCATTGCTCCCTCGCTGAAATCCGAACCGTTGCATTATCGTACGACGACAAATAATTACTATCAATATTTGTAAAGACTTCTTCGGCTGTTAAGTCAGGAATTGGAAAATAAGAGCCTTCTGTTGGTTCCTGGTTTAATTGCTTGGGCGCCCATGGTGCGGGAAAATCTCTGCCGCGCCACCATGTTTTTGTTCTATAAATTCCTCTTGTTTGCCATGAATGGGGCATTTCCGTTCCTATAATCTGCCAATCGGGATGTTTTTCATGAACTTTCTCCAAATAACCGGGAAATTCACCTATGCCATTAAATCCGGCGACATCAACGATTTTCGCATCATGTCCGGCACCAATGGTAACCGGACGAGTATTATCCAGTGCTTTAATGGTATTATACAATAGTGATTCAACACTATCGGTTCTCCCCCTAACCTCATTACCAATGCTCCACATAATTATGCTTGGATGATTTCTATCTCTCAGCACAAAATCAGTCAGATCGGCTTTCCACCATTCATTAAAGAACACTCCGTAATCAAACTTTGCTTTTGGGGTAGCCCAACCATCAAAGGCCTCGTTCATTACCATCATTCCCATACTGTCGCACATATCGTAAAACTCAGGAGAAAAAGGATTATGAGAAGTCCGGATAGCATTACAGCCCATCTCTTTCAATAAGCGGATGCGCCTTGCCCAAACATCGTCAGGAACAGCCGCCCCTATAGAACCAGCATCGTGATGCATACACACTCCTTTGATTTTTATATTTCTCCCGTTCAAACAGAATCCGGTTTGGGCATCAAATTTCAAAGCTCTGATTCCTGTATTGGTTTCAGATTTGCTTATTATGGTATTAGCTTCTTTTACAGAAGCTACCAACTTGTATAAAACGGGATTTTCTGGCGACCATAACAGGGGGTTTTTCACTTCTATAATTTGACTTGAAGCGCAAGTACTGTTTGCTTTAACAAGCAGTTCATCATGCACTTCCCCAACAAGCAAACGGTTTGGACCATACAATTTAGTTTCAAGAAGTATTTTTTTATCAATTCCTGTTGAGTTTTTGACATCTATTACAGAATTCATTTTTGCGCAGGTGCTGTCTACCGACGAGAAACTAACATAAACACCCGAGGCTGGAATATGAACCTTATTTTTCACTTGTAGCCATACATGCCTGTATATCCCACTACCCGTATACCATCGGGCATTTGGTTGCTTTGAGTTATCAACCTTTACAGTTATCGTATTTGTCCCTTTGACTAAATATTGAGAAAGTTCATAAGTTATTCCTATGTATCCGTTTGGTCGGTTTCCCAAATGTTGACCGTTTATCCATACATCGCTGTTCATATAAATCCCATCAAAGGTAATTTCAACCAATTTATCTTTCCACGAATTGTCCCAATCGATAGTTTTTTGATACCACCCAATTCCACCGGGATAATAACCCCCATCTTTTCCCGAAGGATTTTCTTTTTCGGGCACTCCTTCGACACTCCAATCATGTGGCAAATCAACAGCAACCGAGTTTTTAGTATTTAATACAATACTTGAATCCATATCTGGATTGTTTAAAGTAAACTGCCAGTCAAAGTCGATGTTTATTCGTTCATCAATTGGCGTATTGTTTCGATTACACGCAGAAAAAAGCAAAAATCCTGAGAGGAGAATAGTAATATACTTCATCGTTATTCTATTTTGTTATTAAGTGACAGCTAAGAACCTGCTAATCGCAGTTCCGTCTTTTTGGCGTAAATATAAGGAATTTGTAGAAATTTAGTTTATTGGGAGCCAAATTGCTTTTAGCTCATGTTAGAATCCGTTTGTCCTCAATGGGCGGTTAAAGTTGTTGCCCCAAAAACGACACCCGCAGTTTGGTTTACAATGTTGTACTCCGGCTTTACTTCTCGTTCCAATAATAACTATCGGGATAAATCCGTTGTCCGAAAATAGCCGTGCCTACCCTTACAATGGTTGCTCCTTCGGCAATGGCTGTTTCCAAGTCGCTACTCATTCCCATTGATAACTCCTGCATTTCTACATTCGGAATGTTTAAAGCTATTATTTGCTGTTGAATATCTTTGAGTAATCGGAAGCATTTTCGCACTTTTTCCGTTTCGGCACTGAACAAACCAATCGTCATTAGTCCTTTTATTTTCAGAGTTTCCAACTTTGCAATCTGCTTTACTAATTCAATGACATTTTCAGGATTTACGCCAAATTTACTATCTTCAAATGAGGTGTTTACCTGTATCAATACTTCAATGGTTTTGTTTTCAAACAGTAGCCGACGGTGTAGTTTTTCTGCCAAATCCAATCGGTCAAGCGACTGCACACAACTAACGCCATATTTCAAAATATCCTTGATTTTATTGCTTTGCAAATGCCCAATAAAATGATTCGTATGCAGGATTTCTTTTAAAGCCTCGTATTTCTCTTTAAGCTCCTGCACCTTGTTTTCCGCTATCAATGTATGCCCTGTTTGCAATGCCATTTTGATACGCTCGGCAGGTACGGTTTTGGTTGCTAAAAGCAATTTTACTTCACTGGGATTTCTATTATTTTCTTTACAGGCATTGTTTATCCGCTCCTGAATGACGGCTATGTTTTTTAAAATTTCTGCGTTCATTCGTCCACTACTTACAATTTATTGGCTTGCCAATTCCTTCATTTTTCAGGGTAAAATTATCCAACGAATCCATTTATTATCATGTCTTGCTCCCAAACTTTGATAGAATTTTTGAGCTTCAATGTTATCGCTAAATACAAACCTATTGATTTTTTTATAATCTTATTGACCTAAACCCGCTTTGCGGGAACTTATATATCACCAAAAATAGGAATAGTTGGTGATATATACTGATTTTTCTGCCCATAAAATTTAAAAATAAGATGATTATGAGCAGAGAATCTTACCCGTGCATCCAAAAAGTAAGCATTAAAAAAGAAATCTGCTCTATTTTCTATAACAATCCATCTCCCACCCTGCCAAAATGTCGCTAATCACTTAATTATCACTGACAAAAACTGTCAAAACGACATCACTCCCTGTCAAAATGTCGGATTTATAGCTATGGCAATATTCTTGAACTTCCTTTTTCAGAAAATCAAAAAAAGGAGAAAAAGATATGAACTTAGATAAATTAACAATCAAGGCTCAGGAGAGCATTCAGGAGGCGATGCAGCATGCACAGAGCAAGGGGCATCAGGCTATTGAGGCGACACATATATTGAAAGGATTGATATTGTCTTCCGAAGAAATATTGAAGTATCTTTTCAAGAAAATGGGAGTAACGCTTGCAGATATTTCTGCCGAAGCAGATAGAGCTTTAGACTCACTGCCAAAGGTCAGCGGAGGCAACATTTACATGTCTAACGAGGGAAACGAGGTGATGCAAAATGCCCAGAAGATTTCTAGCGACATGGGCGACGAGTATGTATCGGTAGAACACTTGCTACTTGCAATACTAGACACTAAAAACACCGCATCAAGGATATTGAAGGATGCAGGAGTTTCTAAGAAAGAGCTGGAAGCAGCTATTAAGGAGCTTCGCAAGGGAGCTAAGGTAGACTCACAAACGGCAGAAGATCGCTTTGATGCGCTGAACAGATACGGCATCAATCTCACCGACAAAGCTCGTGAGGGCAAACTCGACCCCGTTATTGGCAGGGACGATGAGATTAGGCGAGTCTTACAGATACTGTCGCGCCGCACCAAGAACAATCCCATTCTTGTGGGCGAACCCGGCACGGGCAAGACTGCCATTGCCGAAGGGCTGGCATATAGGATTATCAGGGGCGATGTTCCCGAAAATTTGAAATCCAAGCAGTTATTCTCGTTGGACATGGGCGCATTGGTGGCAGGAGCTAAGTATAAAGGAGAATTTGAGGAAAGGTTGAAATCTGTAATCAACGAAGTAACAAATTCCAACGGCGGCATTATCCTGTTTATCGACGAAATTCATTTGCTTGTGGGAGCCGGCAAAGGTGAAGGAGCAATGGACGCGGCAAATATTCTGAAACCTGCACTTGCACGTGGTGAGTTGCGTTCTATTGGCGCAACGACATTGGATGAGTATCAGAAGTATATTGAAAAAGACAAAGCATTGGAGAGGCGTTTTCAAACTGTGATGGTCAACGAACCCGACACAGCAAGTGCCATATCCATATTGCGGGGCTTGAAAGAACGGTACGAAAATCACCACAAGGTGCGCATAAAAGACGATGCTATCATCGGTGCTGTTGAATTGTCAGATCGCTACATTACCGACAGGTTTTTGCCCGACAAGGCTATCGACCTCATTGACGAGGCTGCCGCCAAACTACGGATGAGCATCGACTCTTTGCCCGAAGAATTGGACGAGCTTGAGAGAAAGATTATGCAGTTGGAGATTGAGCGTGAGGCCATCAAGCGAGAGAACGACGACAAGAAACTCGATGGTATCAACAAGCAGATTGCCGAGCTAAAAGAGGAGCAGTCGGTTTACAGAGCTCAGTGGGACAAGGAAAAATCGGTAATAGACGAGATACAGCAAAACAAGAAGAGTCTGGAAAGTCTCAAACTCGAAGCCGAACAGGCGGAGCGGGCAGGCGATTACGGCAGGGTTGCCGAAATAAGATACGGGCGTGTCAAGGAAGTTGAGGAGCGCATTTCGGCACTCAGCAAGGAGCTTGAAGATATGCAGCAGTCGGATATGCTTGTGAAACAAGAGGTTGACCTAGAGGACATAGCGGAAGTTGTGTCCCGATGGACAGGCATACCTGTCAACAAGATGGTACAAGGAGAGCGAGAAAAGCTGCTACACCTTGAAGACGAACTGCACAGACGAGTGATTGGTCAGAACGAGGCGATAACAGCAGTATCTAATGCCGTTAGACTAAGTCGTACTGGTCTGAATGATGCCAAGAAACCTTTGGGTTCGTTTATCTTTTTGGGTAGCACTGGAGTAGGGAAAACGGAATTGGCAAAAGCCTTGGCGGAATATCTGTTCGACGACGAGAACATGATGACACGCATAGACATGTCGGAGTATCAAGAGAAATTCTCGGTAACTCGGCTTATCGGTTCGCCTCCGGGATATGTTGGCTACGACGAAGGCGGTCAGCTGACTGAGGCTGTAAGGCGCAAGCCCTACTCTGTGGTGCTGTTCGACGAGATTGAGAAGGCACATCCCGACGTGTTCAACGTTCTTTTACAGGTGCTAGACGATGGGCATCTCACCGACAACAAAGGGCGGAAGGTAAACTTCAAGAACACCATCATCATAATGACCTCCAACATCGGCTCGCAGCTGATACAGGAGAAATTTGCGGGAGCTACTGACGACAAGCGGATGGAGCAGATTTATGACGACACAAAGAATGAGCTTTTTGAGTTACTAAAAAAGACTGTTCGTCCGGAGTTTTTGAATCGTATTGACGACATAATAATGTTTACACCTTTGAGTAAAGCCGACATTCGCGAGATTGTGAAGCTGCAATTCAACATTATAAATGAGCGTTTGGAAAGAGCTGGCATAAAAGCCGAAGCGAGCAATGCGGCTTTAGACTGGTTGGCAGACAAGGGCTACGACCCACAATTTGGAGCAAGACCGGTTAAGCGACTTATCCAGAGCAAGCTGCTCAATCAGCTATCTAAATCCCTATTGCAAGGAGAGTTAGATGACTGCAAAAACATATTAATTGACGTAGCAGACGGCGAATTAATATTCAAGCGAAAAGAATAAATATTGATAATAGATAAAAAAGCACGCACGGAAGTTTGCAGGATTAAAAATAATTAGTACTTTTGTGCGTGCAATTTTGCGGATGTGGTGAAATTGGTAGACACGCTAGACTTAGGATCTAGTGCCGCGAGGCTTGGGGGTTCGAGTCCCTTCATCCGCACTCAAACAAAAGCAGACAACTCTAGAGTTGTCTGCTTTTGTTTTTAGACAAAAATTGCCACTCACACTAACATTTCATATCTTTGCTTAGATCTAACAAAAAAACATGAAACAGATTAGCATTATTCTTTTTACTATACTAATCCCCATCATAGCTGCGAGTCAGGGAAGCACAGTAAAACTAGATAACAAGGTACGCGCAGAACAAATCAAAGACATGAGATTTGGAATGTTCGTATGCTGGTCTTTTAGCACATTTTCGGGCAAAGAATGGACACCCACGCACGGCAAAGATGCGTCGTACTTCAAGGCAACAGATGCAGACACCGACCAATGGTGCAGAGTGGCAAAGAAGGCCGGGATGAAGTACATCCTCTTCCTCACCAAGCACCACGACGGCTTCTGTTTGTGGGATACGCAAACCACCGACAAAAAAGTAACAAACAGCCCGCTCGGCATCGATGTATTAGCAAAACTCAGAAAATCGTGCGATAAATACGGCATAAAACTAGCACTGTATTTTTCGGAGGGCGATTGGAATTGGGAAGGCGCTGTTGACGGCAAAAGCATGAAAGGAGGTTCAAATCCGGAGATGAAGAAAGCTCAACTAAAGGAGCTTGTCAGCAATTACGGTGATATTGAATTTTTCTGGATGGACCACGCTGTTGGCGATGGAGGCTTGTCACACAAAGAGACTGTGGAATGGATACATCAATTTCAGCCCAACACTTTCGTGGGCTTCAACACAGGCGAAACAGCAGGACGTTTAAACTTGCGCGAACGCGGCAGACCCGGAGCAATTGGAGACAAGAGCACGGTATGGGGCGACAATCACCTAAAAGACAATTACGACAACTTTTATGTAGCCGAGTTTACCTACCCGATACTACCCAAGCATAAAGGCGGAGCCGATTGGTTCTACTCACTGCCTGAACATGACGGGCTCTGCAAGTCTGCCAAAGATTTATATAAAGACTACGTAGGAGCCGTTAAATACGGCAACATTTTTTCTATTAACATTGGTCCCGACTACCGGGGTAGGCTGAGAGCTATTGACGTAAAGACTCTGAAAGAAGTCGGCAAAATGGCGAAAAAAAAAATAAAAAAATAGTAATATACTAATGAAAGAAATAGACAATACACTCGATTTTGAAACATGGGTAAACTCCGGTTCTCCAGACGCTTGTGCAATACAGGAATTGGATATAAGAGCTTATGCCGATAAGATTTCAAATCTTAGCTTTGAGGGGAGTATCTTTCTGGCTTGCGAGATGGACAACCAAACCGCAGGGCACATCACATCCACTGGAGGAATGGTGATCATAAGTCCCAAGGATCTGCCTTTCAAAGTTCACAAATCAGCATTATACTCTACAAAAGAACTCTTTGCAGGCTTCGACATTGACGACAAAGAGGGCTACAAACAGACTTTTGATTACAAAGTTTATGAGAACTTTGTAGAAAACGGCATGGAGAATACCCCATCCATCCGCACTAGTCTTGCACGCAGACTGCACGACCACAGCATAAGCGACGCTCTACACGAGGCTATCGAAGGGCGCAAGGTAGTTGCAATTATGGGAGGGCACTCAATGGAGAGGCAAGACGCTTATTATCTTAAAGTTGCCAAGATTTCTCGACAGCTCACTCAAAAAGGTTTTTTGATGGTAAGCGGAGGCGGTCCGGGAGCAATGGAAGCAACTCATTTGGGAGCTTATTTTGCAAGCAGAACAGAAGTAGAGCTGATAGATGCAATCGACAGCATGAAAACCCGACCTCAGGACGCTCCTGCCGGCAAGGAGTATGCCGACAAAGATTGGCTACACAGGGCATGGCGAGTATTGAAGAAATATCCGATACCGCAAGGCAAAGAAGAAGAAGCTATGAGTATCGGTATACCAACATGGTTTTACGGGCATGAGCCTCCCTCGCCCTTTGCCACGCACTTTGCTAAATATTTTGCAAACAGCGTGCGTGAAGACGGCCTGCTAGCAATTGCCAAACATGGGGTTATTTTTGCTCCGGGTAGCGCCGGCACAATTCAGGAGATTTTTCAGGATGCGACACAGAATCATTATGCACCATACAACAATCACAAACAAAAGAAGCATGTATCGCCAATGATTTTGTTTGGCATTAAACGCTGGTCAGAGGAGCTGCCGTTGTGGGATTTCATCAGCAAAGCCGCCGAGGGACGAGTTTATTCGGAATTACTGTTTTTGACAGAGGACGAAGATGAAATAATCGAAAGGATTGTCTCTTACACCCCCGACCACTACGCATTTCCAAAAGATTAATAAAACATCGAGTCCGCTATATGCCATAGGCTATAAGCAAACATCTAATATTCAATTATGAATGAAGCTAATAGAGTGTGTACCAAATTTCAGTGAGGGTCAGGATATTGTGGTGATAAATCGCATTGCCGACAGTATTAAGTCTGTTGAGGGAGTAAGACTTCTTCATATTGATATAGGTTATGATGCCAATCGTACTGTAATGACCTTTGTTGGGGGTCCTGACAGCGTTAGCGAAGCTGCATTCAGAGCAATACAATGTGCAGGCGAGCTGATAGATATGCACAAACACAAAGGAGCGCATCCACGCATTGGAGCTACGGACGTCTGTCCTCTAGTTCCACTCTCGGAGGTAAGCATGAAAGAGGCAGTGAATTTATCGAATGCTTTGGCACTAAGAGTCGGCAATGAGCTAAACATTCCCGTTTTCATGTATGAGAACTCTGCAAAACACAAGAACCGTCAAAACTTGGAACAAATCAGAAAAGGAGAGTATGATGGCTTGGCAAAGCGTATGGGCAACAATAATTATATGCCTGACTATGGTCCAAATAGGTTCAACTATAAAACGGGATGTACGGTAATTGGAGCAAGAGATTTTCTGATAGCCTTCAATGTAAACCTCTTTTCACAATCGGAAGTAATAGCCAAAGAAATAGCATGCAGAATAAGAGAAAGCGGCAGCAAGACAGTATCTACTGAAAAGCTACTAAGATTGAAAGGACTAAAAGCCATTGGCTGGTATATGGACAAATACAATTGCACCCAAGTATCAACAAATATTACAGACACCTCGGCTCTCACGCTTTTTGATGTTTATGAAAATATCAGAATATTGGCAAAGGAATATGACACAGAGGTCAACGGGTCTGAATTAATAGGCTTGCTTCCTATGAAAGTTATATTGGATAGTGGCAGAAAATACGCAATGGCAGAAAATATTACAAATTTAAGCACCGACGGTTTAATCAAACTGGCCATAGAAAGGCTAGGACTAAACACAGTTGTTCCTTTCAAACCTCAAGAAAGGATTATAGAATTGCTAGTATCCACTTAGCTTTATTCAAGTCTTCCGTCCTCGCAACATCTCCCTCTTGCCAGCAGGTCCGGGGATGCGCTCCATGTTAAAGCCTACTTGGGCTAGAGATCTGCGTACAACACCTTTGGCGCAATAGGTTACAAAGATTCCATTAGTATTTGTGTGATTATAGATTTTCTGAAAATGCTCCTCTCCCCACAATCCCTTGTCATCCATCTCCTTATCGGGAGCGAAAGCATCAAAGAAAATGACATCAAAATACGGAATCACACTCAGGTTCAAGGTTGTACAATCGTCATGAACAAGATGAAAATCAGCATATTCACCCACACCGATAGTTTTATCTATACATTCTTTACTATGTATGCGACAATACAACTCTGCATCAACACTTTTTTGTTTTGAAAGCATCTCGACCAACTCCTTTGAAATTGGATATTTCTCAACTGCTATATAGTTTATCTTTTGCTTATTTTTCTCTGCCCACTCTATGGCGAGCATTGCATTGAGCCCTGTCCCAAACCCTACTTCATAAATAGTGATTGGCGAGGCAGAACTCTCATTGAGACCACTGTTGATAAATACATGCAGGGATTCATTTCTTGCACCGTGTACCGAGTGGTAATGCTCATCAAGTCGTCTGTTATAAAGTGTCAGTGAAGAGTCAGAGGTATAAACTACTTCCAGGTTCATATTACAAATCTTTTGCCGAGCGTCCGAAACTACGATATTCGTCAGGCTCGATCTCAACATCAGGCTCTTGCCAATCAGCATTTTTTTTATCTAAGCGAAAGGATATATATTTTATGGTGATTCCCCTATCGAGCCATTGTTTTTCGTAGTACGTCTTAATGTCGGTAAGAATAGTGCCTTGCGCTTGTTCATAAACATTATCGTACTGTTCTACAATGCTTAGTCCGTTCTTCTCAACGAGAGCTTTGGTATATTCGTATTGAAAATTACTGTCGGTTTTTAGATGTATAATCCCTTCGGGTTTAAGCAATGCCTCGTAGCGTTTCATGAAAAACGAAGAAGTCAGGCGCTTGCTGTCCTTTTTCATTTGTGGGTCGGGAAAGGTAAGCCAAATTTCATCAATTTCATTCTGCAAAAAGAAGAAGTTAACAAACTCGATCCGAGTACGCAGGAAAGCGACATTGGAAATATTGTTGCAGTCAGCTTCCTTTGCACCTTTCCAGATACGAGCTCCTTTAATGTCTACTCCTATAAAATTCTTATTAGAGAACAAACGCCCCAGCTCAACAGTATATTCTCCTTTGCCACATCCCAATTCGAGAATCAGCGGACTCTCGTTGGCAAAAAAGCGACGACTCCATTCTCCTCTAAACTTATGACCTTCGGCATCCGGCAGTCCATCCTTGAAGGTGTACTGAATAACATTGTTTAAGTTATTAACCTCGTCAAATTTTCGCAATTTATTCTTCCCCATAAGACTATTGTTCTGAAAGGCAAATTTGGATTCCAACTCCATTTATAGCTGGAAGTGGGTTTATGCGCATCCCTTGTTCTATGCTAATCGTATAAGTTCCGGGCTTTTCAAACTTGTGCGCAGTTTTGTATGGAATTGTATTGTCAAAATATCCTGCCGAGTGACTGCCTAGCCATTTCCCGTCTTCTCTGGCAAGTTTACAATTAAACTTTTCGGTAACAATTTTATTGTCCGGCTCAACAGTTGTCAGAAAGAACCATACATTTGCAAATGAGTATTGCCCACTATTTCTCACTAGAAAATTAACATCATAGGCTCTTGTAATATCGTCTATATTTATTGTAAAAGTTGCAATATCCTTGCTGCTCCACTCATCGTTATCAAATACTGCGACATCACTAAAATACACATCCTTGCCACAAGAGTTCAGAATAAAACACAGCACTAATAATGGAAGGACACACAGGGATTTACATCTGTTTGTTTTCATTCTTGCGGTTATTGTTGCGGTTCTGTTTGTTTTCGTCTTTCTTATTCGGGCTTGGATTTGCCCTATTCTGATTGTTTCTGCTTCTTGTCTTGTTGTTCCTTTGCTTATTTGCCTTATTCGATTTATTTCTAGCACCTTGCGAGGCATCAGCGGGCTTGTCCGACGGTTTATCGGCTATCTTGCCTGTCGGTTTTCCTTGCCCTTTATTATCCGTATTTTGCCTATTGCCACTATTGTTATTCTTTCTGCTTTTCTTCCTCTTCTTCAGCTTCTTGTCAAATCGTGTAAGACTTTCGTCTGCAATAATATCATTAAGTTTAAAGCCTATATTGGGCTCAGAACTTCCTTCAATAATATCTTCGGGAATAATACCTTCTTTATTTTGTTTATAGAACTCTTTTGCAACATCAATGTTTATTCCAATAATGCCAGAAGGATGCCCATCGTCGAGGGTGTAATAAATTATTTCCTTGAAGAAGTCTGATTTTACGTATACATATTTTCCTTTGCGTGTTTCTATAGCCGGTTTATACTTAGGAAATTTACTCTGCGCATCTAGGTATACATCAGTTTCATTATTTAAGCAACATTTCAATTTGCCACACTGCCCTGCTAGTTTCTGTGGGGTAAGCGACAATTCCTGAATACGTGCAGACGTCGTTGTTACAGAGGAGAATTTGCTCATCCACGAGGAACAGCAGAGCTCTCTTCCGCAGGGACCGATACCGCCAATACGTCCTGCTTCTTGGCGTGCTCCTATTTGTTTCATCTCTACCCTTATACTGAAACGGTCAGCCAGCACTCGTATCAATTGTCTAAAATCGACCCTTCCGTCAGCAATGTAATAAAAAATAGCCTTCGTGCCATCTCCCTGATACTCAACGTCACCTATTTTCATATCTAGTTCCAAATCCTTTGTAATTTGTCTAGACTCTATCATTACGCGATGTTCTTGAGCTATGGACTCCTCCCATTTTTCTATGTCGGTGCTACGAGCCTTTCTAAACACTTTTCTATACTGGTCTCTGTTCAAGGTCGGACGACGCTTCTCCATCTGTTTCAACACTAAATCACCTAGCATCGAGACGGTTCCTATGTCGTAGCCAGGAGCACCTTCAACCGCCACCATATCACCAATTTTCAACTGTAGATCGTTTACATTTTCATAGTAATCGAACCGGGTATTTTTAAAGCGTACTTCCACTAGGCGTGACGGATTGACCATGTTTGGAATATCAGCAAGCCAATCTGTAGATTGTAGCTTACCACAACATCCTCCTTTTCTTTTGGTGCATCCTCGCTCTATGTTATATATGTATGATTGTATTTGACTCATTAATCAACAAATTATGTGGGCTAGTGCAAATAGCCACGATATTAATAAGCCACAAAACTAAGCATTATCAAGTTGTAATACACTATAATCGTCTATGTTTGTTAGTTGCAAGTTATTATTTTCTCAGCAACTTTGCCGTTTTTAGTGCCATATCTGTAAAAATAATCTTTGCGTTTCCGTTTCTTTGAATGTCCGCATGGCACTTCTCAAACTCCTGATAAAAGCTCCAAACATTTCTCTCGTTTATAAATTTTGAAAAATTAGATGCAAAATCCATTTCTTCATCCGAGCAATGCACAATTGACGGTTCCTGCATATTTAGCACAAAGTTGCTTCTGACAAAATTCATACTATACTCAAGAAATTCCTTTTGACTTTCGCGTCCTTGCATTGCAAACTTGTCTGCCCATGCAAACAATTCGCTCCACTGCTTTTTCCATGCAGCACGCATTAGCAGTTTAAAAAGCTCAAGATTAAGAACATCCGCATTTGTATTGATGTCCGCATCTAAACCAAGCAGCTGCTGCCCTATTATCACGTTGCCTTCGCACTGTGTGGCTATGGTTTCAATCTCTCTTCTGTCTCTTTCCGGACTCCTTTTTAACAAGATATTGATTATACTGCATTTATCGAACTTGGGTATATCAAGCTCTTGTGTTCTTGATCTTATCGTATCGAGTAGTCCACCAGGATTTTCGGAGACTAACAGGAAGATGGTTTTTTCGGGAGGTTCTTCCAAGATTTTCAATATTTTGTTAGAACACTCAGTCTGCATTTTTTCGGGAAGCCAGATGATTATTGTCTTATAAGGCGACTCATAAGACTTCAGGCTCAACTTATTAATTATCTCAGAACTCTCGCTGCTGTATATTGTACCCTGTGAGTTGCCAACACCGATATGACTGAGCCACATAAACAAGCTAAAATAAGAGCTTGTTTCAAACATACTCACCCATTCATTTATATAGTCTGCAGACTTAACACTGCCGGATCCTTTTTTCACGACAGGATACACAAACATCAAGTCAGGATGCACCAATTTTTGGTATTTTTTACACGACTTGCATTCCCCACAGGAGTCCATATCGCCACGATTACTACAGTTCAGATACTGAGCATAAGCAATAGCCAAAGCAAGTTTGCCATTCCCCTCTGGGCCTACAAAAAGCTGAGCGTGGCTTATCCGATTCTCCTTCGCCGACCTAATTAGACGTGTCTTGATTGGCTCCTGCCCTTCTATGTCTGCAAATCTCATCTCTCTGTGTCTGGAGGTTATCTCACTACGCTTTTAAACGAGTCGGTGTTTGCATATTCAATAAACTCAACGTCCGTCTTTGCCACATCGCGGTACGTCTCGTCCATAGCGATAGCTTTTTGTAATTCTCCACATACAGTACTGATATTTCCCACTCTAGCTCCAATGATTGCCATTAGATAGTGATTTAGCGCACTCTCACCCGCATTTTCCAATGCTTTTTCGGCATCTGAATATCTTTCGGAAAGGATATTTACAAGAGCTTCGTTAGAGCTGTTTGTGCCTTTTAGGTAGCTTGCTGCTTTTGCATAGTCGCCTTTTGACAGATATAGCGTGCCTAAGTTGTAATCCAACTCATTGATACCCTTGCCTGTCGCATCACTCAACAGCTTTTCTGCTTTGTCTAAGTCTCCATCGTACAGAGCTATTGCCCCTAGATTATTCTTGATTATGGCACTCGTGGGATTTAGCTCTTGAGCCTTCTCAAAGTCTTTCTTTGCATCGGCATAAAGTCCTTTTTTCACAAGTGTACATCCTTTGTTGTTATAGCCTTGCCACTCGTCCGGATGCATTCTTATGTATGTGTTGTAATACAGCAATTTTCTATCATTGTCGGTGCCAATTGTTGCAGCATACAGCAATTCCTCTTCCGTCAATGAGCCCGGATCTGTATTTGCCAACCGCACCAGCTCCTCGTCGGACTTTCCTATTGTCTTAATTCTTGTTGTTATCCTAGAGCGCCTCAGCTTTGGCAAAACTTCATCTGCAACGGCATCAAAAGTTTGAGCTAAGTTCCGCATTTCCCTCTCTCTAACTTCCGGGTCGTCATACATAGACAGCACCCTCAATATCAACTCCTTGTCTTCGATGTCAGATTTTTCGAGATATTGTTTAAATCCCTCCCAGTCTTCGGCGGTAAATTTTGTACGTATCTCGTTACCCTCGATACGGAGACGCAATAGCTGGTCTGCCATAAACTCTTCGGACTCGTCCTTTCTGCTTTTTGATAGCCTCTCGTTAAAGCTGGCCTTCCCTTCTGGAGAGGCATAGCCTGACACCTCTATATCTTCTATATCCTGCTTGTCGTTCCAGTTTGCTTGCGACAAATAAAACTTCAGTAGCCTGATATCATCAGATGCCATTTCTTTGTTGGAATCTAAATTAAACCTATTAACAAGAAAATGAATATCTGCTTCATGATCCTCATAGGTTGTTCTCTCAAATCCGTGCTCTCCAAAAGATGAAAGAGGAAGTATTGATAATAATGTAGAGGTTGCGACAACACCATCGGCTACTTTAATCGGTTCAAAATTTAATGTTTTATTCTTCTGATAAGCAACTAAGTCAATATACAATTCGGAGCGCCTCATTGTCTTATCGTAATCTATTTTACCGTCATAATTGTAAGAGCCTCCGTTGTCGTAGGATATTGTCATCGAGTTGCCCCTGATGTTGTCTCCTTGAAAACTGATAGGGGCCAAATCTGTTTCTCCGTCTGCATATCTCAGCACAGGTGTCGCTTTCAATGTAGCATTCTTAAGAAAATATTTTTCCGGAAAATTTGCCGTCAAGTCAAATGTAACTTGGTCTCCCTTTGTTTCTAGAACCTGAGGGACAACGTTAAAATTGATTTTATCTGCATTGTCTTGCATGCTTTTTAGGCTGGAGCAACTTGTTGCCAGCCCAAACAGCACTCCACATGCTATAATAGGATTACACTTCATTTTTTATTCTGTTTTGTTTTAGTCTTTATTCGCTTTCAAATTTCAACACTTCTTTGTCGCCACTATACAAGAACAAAGAGTTGTCTACTATTTTGTAGCTTAAATCACCACTAGTCAGCAACTGACTGAATTTGTTGCTGAAATCCGATTTCTTACACATTTTTCTTGTCGTCATGCTTGGGTTGAATTTAACGGAGTTCTCTTTTACAACGACTCCGCCTCTCAACATGTTGCATCCATCGACACCATCAAACGAATTGCTCTTGCTATCAATCATGATAGAAGGAACATCCGAAGAGAAGTTTGCCGGACTTACCAAATTGCCCTCCATGCTCACCAATTTCCACACATTATTTAACTTGTCAACTGACATATCCGAGATAATCTCCGCGACATCATCAGGAGTAACGATTATAGTTTCTTTTTTGGATTTGCAAGCACCAACAACAAGCACTAACAATAGTAGGTATAACAATTTCTTCATAATATTCTGTTTTTTTTATGGCAAAAATACACCAATTTTTACATATCTAATTATAAAACTCTGCCTATTTTGTACAGCTTAGGTATTTTAGTTCGGCATTTTAGCTTATCTTTGTGCAAAAATTTCGATAAAATGAGCATAAAGATTGAGAATGTAAGCGAGCTGGAAAAACAAATAGCAATAACTATAGAGCCTGCAGATTATCAAGAAGAAGTAAACAGCGCATTAAAGTCTATGCGCAAGACAGCAGACGTTCCCGGATTTAGAAAAGGCAATGCACCAACAAGCCTAATAGCGAAGATGTACGGAAAGTCGTCGAAAGCTAAAGTTGTGTACGACATGATGGAGAAAAAACTCAATAATGCCATCACCGACAATCAATTGAACATTATAGGACAACCTATTATGGACGAAGACAAATCGACTCCACTGGACTTGGACAGCGACAAGAATTATGAATTTGTTTTTAGCGTCGGTATTATTCCTGAGTTTGAGATTAGCTTGACCAAGAAGGACAAACTGGACTGCGAAGTTGTTATTCCAACAGACGAGGATGTAGAACAAGAGAAAAAGAGCATCGCACGCAGATTTGGGGAACAAATTGAAGGTGACAAAGTTGAGATTAACAGTTTACTTAAAGGAGATGTAAAATATACTGACTCAGATGGAAATGAGCATGCACTAAAAGACTCTATGTTTTCTGTAGACCTAATGAAGAATGGTTCTGATAAGATAGTTGGCAAAAAACTGAACGACGAATTCAGCATCAACCCTGTGCAGGCATTTGAGAACGAAAGGGAGACAAAATATTTTTTACAGCTAGACAACGAAGTAGAGGACTTATCGGCATACGATAAGGATGTGAGCTTTACCATTGCATCTATAAAGAACTTCAAGGAGAAGGAATTTAACGAGGATTTCTACAAGGAGCTTTACGGCAAAGAAACGGAAGTGAAAACAGAAGCCGATTTAGAGAAAAAGCTGGTAGAGAACATAAAGGATCTTTATATTCCTATTCTAGAATCGAGATTTACTCTTACCCTAAAGGACTATTTACTAAAGAATATAGACATTCCTCTTCCAGAAGATTTTATCAAGCGTTTGATGGCATCTAACGACGAGAACTTTGATCCGGAGGCTGTTGAAGACAAGGAGTATCAAAACATCTTCGATTCATTCAGGTGGAATCTTATAACAGACAAGATTTATGCAACTCACTGCGAAAGAATCAGCGAGCCGGAGCTACTAGGTAAGATGAAAGAAAAGGTAAATCAGCAGTTTATAAACTACGGTTTTGGAGCCATGCCCGATGAGATGCTTGAAGAGTATGCAAAGAAACAGATGGAGAATCAAGAGGAACTTAGAAATATATCAAGCTTGGTAGTGCAGTCAAAAATTGTGAAGTGGGCAAAAGAAAACGCCACAATAAAGGAGCATGAAATTACAACCAAGGACTTTGGCAGCAAATTGGAATCTGAAAACAAAGAAGCCGAAGCAGCAAAGGGCAGTGCACAAGATAAGAACTAAAAGCATCTAGAAGTAAATCAGAAAATAAAATACTTCAAACTAGAGCAAACCAATAAATATATTAACTTTGTATCCAGCACCTTGTTCATAATTGCGAGGTAGACGATACAAAGTTTTTATAGTTTATATAAAAATCATCTTAACTATAATAGAATGAAAACGAGCAGCGAAGAATTTAAAAAATATGCGACCAAGCATCTGGGGATAAGCAGCCTATCTCTTCACCAATATCAATCAATATACAACTCCCTAACTCCGGCAATAGTAGAGGAGCGTCAACTCAATGTCGTAGCAATGGACGTATTTTCTAGATTGATGATGGATCGAATTATATTTTTAGGAACTCCAATAGATGACTACATTGCGAATGTGATACAAGCGCAACTATTATTTCTTGACTCGACAGATGCAAACAAAGATATTCAGATTTATGTCAATTCTCCCGGAGGCTCTGTATATGCCGGATTGGGGATTTACGACACAATGCAGTACATTTCGTCAGATGTGGCAACAATATGTACGGGCATGGCTGCCTCTATGGGAGCGGTGTTGCTAACTGCCGGAGAAAAAGGCAAACGTACAGCCCTGAAACATTCGCGTGTTATGATACACCAACCAATGGGTGGAGCACAAGGACAAGCATCAGATATTGAGATTACTGCAAGGGAGATTGGGAAATTGAAAATAGAACTATATCAAATTATCTCTAGTCATAGCGGAAAAACCATAAAGCAAGTAGAAAAAGATGCCGACAGAGACTATTGGATGACTTCTGAGGAGGCGATGAAATACGGAATGATTGATAAAGTACTGGAAAAAACAAGTAAATAGTGGCAAAGAGTATAGACAAATGTAATTTTTGCGGTTCATCACGCACAGACGTTCAAATTCTTTTCGATGGACATGGAAGCCATATATGCGACTCTTGTGTTGAACGAGCGCATTCTATGATTAAAGAAGTATTGAATGACGATTTCACATCGGCTATCGAGAGTTTAAACGAAGATAAAATACAGAAACCCAAACAGATAAGAGCTTTCCTTGATGACTATGTTATTGGTCAGGACAGGGCAAAAACAATGCTCTCTGTTGCAGTATACAATCATTACAAACGCATTACCCAGAAAGATTCGGACGACAGTACAGAAATCGAGAAATCAAACATTATGCTGGTCGGTCGGACAGGTACAGGAAAAACCTTAATGGCCAAAACCATAGCAAAGCTTCTTAATGTCCCTTTTGCCATTGTAGATGCCACCGTACTCACTGAGGCCGGCTATGTCGGAGAAGACATAGAAAGTCTTTTGGTTAGGCTATTGCAAGCCTGCGACTACAACACTGCACAGGCAGAGATGGGAATAGTGTTTATCGACGAGATTGACAAAATTGCCCGAAAGAGCAGCAATCCGTCAATCACCCGAGATGTGTCGGGAGAGGGTGTGCAGCAAGGACTCTTGAAACTTCTTGAAGGCTCGGTTGTAAACGTTCCGCCACAAGGAGGACGAAAGCACCCTGAGCAAAAGATGATTGCCGTAAACACAAAGAACATCTTGTTTATATGTGGAGGAGCATTTGATGGAATAGAGCGAAATATAGCCAGACGAATGAATACTCAAGTAGTTGGCTATGGCAACAATGAAAAGAATCAACAAGTCGACAAAGAGAATCTACTTAAATATATCATTCCACAAGACTTGCAAAGTTTCGGACTAATACCTGAGATAATAGGGCGTCTTCCGGTACTAAGCTACTTGGACCCGCTAGACAGAACTGCGCTTCACAACATTTTAACAAAACCCAAGAATGCAATATTAAAACAATACCAGAAGTTATTTGAAATGGATGGAATAAAATTGAGTTTTAAAGATGACGCAATAGAGTTCATTGTCGACAAGGCCATCGAATACAAATTAGGGGCAAGAGGACTGAGAGGAATTTGTGAGAACATCATGCTCGATGCCATGTACAATGCGCCATCTAGCAATAGAAAATCTTTATGTATAGATAGAAAATATGCAGAGAAACATTTCAACAAAGAAATAGTATAACATAAAACTTAATCGTCATGTACATATCTGTAGCAGGAAATATCGGTTCGGGCAAAACGACTTTAACAAGACTTCTTTGCGAAGAATTTGGATGGAAACCATATTATGAGGACATTACGATAAATCCATATTTGGCAGACTTTTACAACGATACGCTGCGTTGGTCATTCAACATTCAAATATATTTTCTCAACAAGCGTCTTGCAAATATACGAGACGTCATGGATACGACGGACACTAAATTGTCTGTTATGGACAAGTCTATATATGAGGATGCCGAGGTGTTTGCTAAACTACTGAATAACATGGGAGTACTGGGAGACAGAGATTTTGACACGTACACAAATTTGTACAACCAAATTTGTGATTTTATTGCACCGCCACAGTTGCTAATTTATCTAAAGGGCTCACTTCCCACTCTGAAAAATCAGATCAGAAACAGAGACGTAGATTTTGAAGTAGAAAATATTAATGATGAGTACTTAGAACAACTCAATCTGTATTATGACAAATGGGCGGAGACTTATAACAAAAGCAAAATAGTATCCATTAACTTAGACGAGTACGACATCATAAATCGTCCCTCTGACATGAAAAAGATATTTAACATTGTTTCTGACTGTATATCCTAAGAATATCACTTATGGGAATGATTGAGACTATAACCAAGAGCGAGAGCGTTGTCCTAGTTGCTTTGATAACCGAAAATCAAAACGAAGAGCAAGCGACAGAATATCTAAAAGAGCTTGAATTTTTAGCAAAAACAGCAGGAGCAGAAACAAAAAAGGTGTTTACTCAGAAGCTTGACCGCCCAAATCCGGCTACATTCGTAGGAAGCGGGAAACTGGATGAAATCATAGCATATGTCAAACAAGAGGAAGTTGACACAATTATATTTGATGAAGAATTATCGGCAACACAACTACGAAATATAGAAAAAATAGCCGAATGCAAAGTGCTGGACCGTACAAATCTAATACTTGACATCTTTGCCCAACGAGCACAGACTTCACATGCAAAGACGCAAGTAGAACTAGCTCAGTACCAGTATCTTCTCCCTCGTCTGACGCGAATGTGGACACACCTTGAACGTCAACGTGGAGGTATAGGAATGCGTGGTCCCGGTGAAACTCAGATAGAAACAGACCGCCGCATAATTCTAGATAAAATATCACATCTTAAGGAGCAATTAAAGAAAATAGACAAGCAGAAAGAAACTCAACGTAAAAATCGGGGAAAACTGGTTCGTATTGCCTTGGTTGGATATACCAATGTCGGCAAATCTACAATAATGAACATGCTTTCTAAATCTAATGTTTTTGCAGAGGATAAGTTATTTGCGACTCTTGACACAACGGTACGAAAAATTACTATCGGCAATATGCCTTTTCTTATTGCAGACACAGTTGGTTTTATTAGAAAGCTGCCTCATGGTTTGGTCGAATCGTTCAAATCTACATTGGACGAGGTTCGCGAAGCAGATGTTCTGGTACATGTCGTTGACATTTCGCACAAAGGCTTTGAGGAGCAAATAGACACCGTCAACAAGACTCTTGAAGAAATAGGATGTAGTGACAAGCCCACCTTGTATGTATTCAATAAGATTGACGCATTCTCATACGAGCCCAAAGACGAATATGATCTCAGCCCAATGGAGAACAAAAACATTCCTCTTTCGGGATGGAAGCAAAGCTGGATGAGTAAAAACAATACTCCTTCGATTTTTATTTCTGCCAAAGAGCGTGACAATATCGAGGAGTTTCGTAAAGAATTATACGAGGAAGTAAAAAAGATACATATAACCCGATTTCCATACAACGATTTCTTTTACGACAGCAGTTTCCTAGAAAATCCAGGAGAATAGATTACGCTAATGACTGATTTTTTCGTCAGAGAACAATAAAAAAATATGAGTAAGATAAGAGTAACCAAATTTTTTGATTTTGAGATGGCTCACATACTCCACAACTATGATGGGCTATGCAAAAATTTACACGGTCACAGCTACAAGCTCTACATCACCGTGTTAGGAGAGCCAATAAACGACCCTAACAATAAAAAGAATGGGATGGTAGTAGACTTCTCCGAACTCAAAAAGATAGTAAAAACCCAAGTGGTAGACCGTCTAGACCACTCTATCGCCGTGAGCAAATACTCGCCTATAGAGAAGCTCGAACAACTAGGAGAAATGTACGAACGCCATCATATCTTCGACTTTCAACCAACCTGCGAAAATATGGTAGTATGGATAGCCAATGAGTTGAGATCGCTTCTCCCAGAAGGCAAAGAACTGTTCTCAGTCAGACTTGACGAAACAGCCTCGGCTTATGCCGAATGGTATGCAGCTGACAACTTGTAGGCTTATTGCCTCACTACAAATATCAGAATCTCACCCACATTCTTAATGCCCCTAATTTAGATAGTTAACAACAATGTCGAAAAAACTCTTTATCCTTGATGCATACGCCTTGATTTACAGGTCGTATTTTGCCTTTATAAAAAACCCACGTATTAACTCTAAAGGACTAAACACCTCTGCGGCATTGGGCTTTGTAAATACAATCGACCAAGTTATTCGAGAGCAGAAACCAGACTACATGGCGGTTGCGTTCGACCTGAAGGCTCCTACATTTCGTCACAAAATGTACAAGGCATACAAAGCAAATAGAGAAGCAATGCCTGAAGACCTACGTGAGATTATCCCATATATCCGCAAAATAATAGAAGCATACAATATCCCCATACTAGAAAAAGAGGGGTTTGAGGCAGATGACATTATTGGAAGTCTAGCAAAACATCCGGGATGTTCTGACCTAAGCACCTATATGATGACTCCTGACAAAGACTATGCCCAACTAGTAGACGAAAATACATTTATGTTCAAACCAAAGCGCTTTGGAAATGGCACCGAAACATGGGGTATCAAAGAAGTACAAAAAAGGTTTGAAATTGAAAGAACCGAGCAAGTAATAGATATTCTTGGACTTATGGGCGATGCTTCCGATAATATACCGGGATGCCCCGGCATAGGCGAGAAAACGGCGATGAAACTCATAAAAGAATTCGACTCCATCGAAGGGATATACGAGAATATCGAGCTCTTGAAAGGTAAGCAAAAAGAAAAATTGGAGCAAAACAAAGAGCAGGTATTCCTTTCCAAAGAACTTGTAAAAATAATCACCAACATACCTTTGGACATTAAAATAGACGAGTTGGCGCTTAAAGACAGAAATATTAGCCAAATAAAGGAAATATACCAAGAGCTGGAATTCAAATCCTTATTAGATAAACTTGAACCTAAGAAGACTCGTATCCCCCAAAATGAGGTAATACAAACATCACTGTTTGACAATTTGGACAACAACTCGAATACAGAAGTAACTACAAGCATATTTGCAAACATAGACAATACAAAACACAGCTATCTCATTGCAGAAAGCAAATCACAACGAGCCGAGCTAATATCCAAGCTAGCAGAACAAAAATCTTTTTGCCTTGACACCGAGACAAGCTCCTTGGACACGATGAGTGCTGAAATTGTATGCCTTTCGTTCAGTTTCAATCCGCACGAGGCCTTCATGGTACCGATTCCTAAAGACCAAGATAAGGCAAAGCAGATTATCAATGAGTTCGCTCCCGTTTTAGCCAACAATAATATTGAGAAAATCGGTCAAAATATAAAATACGATATAAACGTATTGAAAAATTATGATATCGAGGTCAAAGGAATGCTCTTTGACACAATGATTGCGCACTATCTCATAGAACCAGAAATGAGACACAACCTCGATTCGTTAAGCGAAAATTACCTCAATTACAGAAAGATACCAACATCTGACTTGCTCACCAACAAAGATAAAACGATGTGGGATGCTTCAAAAGAGCAACTCCTACAATACGCCTGCGAAGATGCCGACATCACACTACAATTAAAAAACTTGCTTGAAGAGGAACTGAAAGAACGAGAGCTTACTGAGTTATTTCACAACATTGAAATGCCTCTTATCGATGTTCTATCTACAATGGAAATAAATGGAGTATTTCTCGACAAAGGTGAACTCTCAGAGTTTTCAAAAGACCTGCAAGCAGAACTCCTGAGCCTTGAGGCAGAAATCAAAGAACTAGCAGGCGAGGACTTTAATATCTCGTCACCAAAACAACTGGGAGTAATATTATTTGAAAAACTAAAAATAAGCGACAAGGCAAAAAAAACAAAAACAAAACAATATTCCACAAGTGAGGAAACTCTTTCCTCACTTGTGGACAGACATCCCATAGTTAACAAAATATTAGTGTTCCGAGGGAAGAAAAAACTACTAAGTACCTACGTCGATGCTCTACCTATTCTTATCAACAAGAAAACACATCGTCTACACACATCATTCAATCAGGCAGTTACAGCAACAGGAAGGCTTAGCTCTACAAATCCAAATCTTCAAAACATCCCTATCAGAAACGAGGAGGGGAAAAGGATAAGAAAAGCCTTTTCTGTCGAAAATAACAATAATGTATTTTTGTCAGCAGACTACTCACAAATAGAATTGCGCATTTTGGCACACATGTGTCAGGATAAGAATATGATTGAAGCGTTCAACAACAACGCCGACATACATTCTATGACAGCATCAAAGATATTTCAAACTCCGATAGAAGAACTAAGCAGAGAACAACGCGGTAAAGCTAAGATGGTAAACTTTGGGATAGTATACGGCATATCAGCTTTTGGACTATCGCAACGCCTAAACATATCGCGCACAGAAGCAAAAACAATAATCGATGATTATTTTGCGAATTTTCCAAGTATACAACAGTTTATCGACAAACAAATAAATACAGCAAAAGAAAAAGGCTATGCGACTACGCTAATGGGACGACGCCGATATCTCAGAGACATCGGCTCTGCCAATTCGGTTGTTCGCGGTGTTGCCGAACGAAATGCCATAAATGCTCCAATACAAGGGACAGCCTCAGACATCATAAAACTAGCGATGGTAAATATTCACAAAAAAATTCGTCAACAAAAGTTGAAGAGTATGATGGTTTTGCAAGTACATGACGAACTAAACTTCGAGGTTCCTTTGGACGAACTAGACAAGGTGCAAAGAATTGTCCAAGAAGAAATGGAAAATGTCATAAAATTAGACATTCCTCTTACAGTAGACATAAAGCACGGCAAAGATTGGCTCAAAGCCCACTAAACTTAATAAGATTGAGATCTTTTTCATAAAATAATAGCGGCGCATCTGCACCGCTATTATTTTATGAAAATATAATTCAAGTTGCTCTTTACAAGGTCAGTTTATATCCTTTACCATGGACATTGATAATTTCAACAGCACTCTCGGCCTTCAGATGTTTTCTGAGCTTAGTAATATAAACATCCATGCTTCTTGCATTAAAATAATTGTCTTCTACCCATATTGATTTTAAAGCAAAATTGCGTTCTAATACTGTATTTTGATAAACGCACAACAACTTAAGCAGCTCGCTTTCCTTTGTAGTAAGCTTGGAAATATTGTCTCCTTTGGTAAGAGTTTGCTTTAGAGAATCGAAGACTGTCTCTCCTAGCTGGTATGACACTTGGCTGTCTCTGCTGATTTCTCTTGATGTTCTACGCAGAATTGCCTCTACCCTATAAATAAGCTCCTCCATGCTGAAAGGCTTGGTAATATAGTCATCGGCACCCAATTTAAACCCTTCTATTACATCGCCCTTCATATTCTTAGCAGTCAAAAATACAATCGGCACATCTTTGTTCACAGACTTTATATCGAATGCTAATGCAAATCCATCCAGTTTGGGCATTATTACGTCAAGTATACACAGCGAATATTTCTCTCTCAAGAAAGCTTCGTATGCAGCTTCCCCATCAGAAAATAAATCTGTCTCGAAACCTTTTGTTGTTAGGTACTCCTTAAGTACAGCTCCTAAGTTTTCGTCGTCTTCAGCAAGTAGTAGTTTTATTGATTTCTTCATTGATTATAAATTTAACAAAAATGATAATTACAAACTTCGTACCATTAACTAACTTTAGCTTATTTCTCTATTAAATAGATTAGAAAACAAGACCCCAAGCAAGAGCAACACTCTTATTAACAGGGCATAATAGGCAAACAACTTTTCCCTCTCATCTTAAAGAAAAGGAACGAAATTACAAATAATTAACAGCGCCACAAATATGCAAAAAATATCTCAGGGTCAAACACTATCTCTCTTAAAAAAACACATTTATAACAAGCATTTTAACCTACTTTTGCTTAAAAATAATTATTTAACTTCCTCTAAAACCGCATAGTCACCTATATATCAACAATATGCCCATATAACAAATTTAATGCAAGCCTACTTAGGCTGACAGTGTAAATATAGATATAAATATCCTCTTATAATAGCAGCTCAGTATTCACCAAACAGACAAAAACGACAGCAATAATAATATTCATTTAGCTAAGCTGCTGTAAATACATAAAAATCAGCACATAAAATCACAATACGACACATCGAGCAGGCAATCTTTTTTTCAAAAAAAAAGTAAAAAAAAGGGGAAGCAATTTGCCTCCCCTTTTATAAATTCATATAGACTCTATAACGAATAGAGTGGGGAATGGTATAAATACAATGTTTAATCGTTTAAGGTTTGGTTGTTGGTTTGAAGTTTAATTGTTTAGAGTTTAGAGTTTAGAGCTTAATAGAAAAGATGTAGGCGAAAAATCTAAACTTCCCCGTAGGGGATAGATAGAATTGTCGCGTGTCTCTGAAGGTGTGTCGTTAATGCCAGAAAACAAATGGTAAGTACAGTTTCTAAGAACAACTCTTTTGGCCGAATAGCCACGAGTGTGAGTAAAATTAGTAAAAACCTATTACATCACACTATTATAAGAGTACGATTCAATATATTCACAAATCGTTAAGTAACAGAGCTAAAAAAAAGCCCTCAAGATCTATAACCTTGAGGGCTTTTTTTTTACCATTCTTGTTCGACCAAGTATATTATATTTTATTGCTTTTATAAATTGGCTCTATAATTAGAACTGTCGTCATTGCGAGCGTAGCGTGGCAATCTACTCGTTC
>JBKECW010000097.1:0-10958 GCA_047975005.1 Bacteroidales bacterium
ATACGGCACAACTGTGTACAGAGTAGAAAACGCCTCTCTAACAGAAGTCCATTGTTTATAACTGCTTTGTTCGCCACTCCTGCCATTTCCTTTTTGAATATTATTTTGTTCCACTAGGTCGCACTCGCACAAAACCAGTTTTATATTTAGCTTCTCCTTGTTTTGCTTTATCCATCTTGTCATCAAGGATAATATAGGCTGGTTTCGTTCAAACTTACTGTAATTCTGAGGATCGGGCAATACTATCATCGACCACGAAGCACTATCTTCCAGCTCCGCTTGTCCTGACTGCGCACTTATCCCCCCGTACAAGAAAAATAAAAAACTAACTGTGAGTAATATCTTTTTCATTTGCTTTGTTTTTATGTTACCTATTATTTCGTAACTGCATAAGTTTTTTCGTAAAACTTTTCTACAAAAGTAGAAATTATAAATGATATTTAATAATCAAATCACTATGCTCTTTTATCGTATATAGAATCGGTTTCGGACTGTCGCCACATGTTCTGTATTCCTTTTCGCAAACCTCCACACTGTCGGTGTCGGTGGTCATATCAAAATATGTTTTGTCGCTATGCCTGATTATTATTGGAGCGAGAAACTTGCCGTCCTTAATCTCTAACTCAAGCTCTGAGCCGATGATGTACTTCCCGTCGGGCAAAGCCTTACCGCCATTCTGCTTTATGGAGAATGTGTCCAGCAAATCTAATCGTCCCTCTATCTCCAAATAGTCAATATTAAGTACCGTTTGGCAATTTGCTACGCAGCAGATACAGAGAAACAGCAGGGTTATTATTGTGAATTTTATTATTGGTGCAATATATGTCTTAATATAAAAAAAACAGTAGCCAAATAGGAACTTTGTTGCCAATGCTATATTCAATATTGTCTGCCACAATTAAATACTTATCCAAATGACTTACCTGAGATGATGCCTTATTCTTTCCTCCAACTTCCAAGGTCAACTGCCTTTGTACCATGAAGACCTCCGTGCCAAATGTTCCATGTCATCACTTTAATTTCAGGAGCTTTACTATCTGGTCATTGTGTAAATACCAGAACCGTTAATAGGGACAATACAATCTTACACATATGTTTAATAGATCTCCAGATACTCGGATATCGAACTAGTAATTTGATATACCATATGTTGTACGCAAACAGCCGCCATTGTGAGCGTTAGCAGGGCAATCTGTACTTTTTTGCATGAGATTGCTTTTCGCAAGTTTAATAAAGATTCAGAACATAAACACAATCTGATTACGAAAGAGTAAAATCGAAGTCCTATTCTGCAAGAATCATAATTGCATTAGCTACCTCTCGCTCGCCTTTGTGGTCGAACTTCTTATTGTCAGAGGGACAGCTAACAACTCCATTGAAAGACTGTCCTTTCACATACATAGTAGAAGAGCCTCCGCCATCAAAATTAATGGCATCAACGCAACCCAACCATAGCATTGTTTTCTGCAATTCCTCAAGAGACATCCCATACGACTCGGCTGAACGCCCATCAACAACCACAAGCAAAACCACCCCATCAGCACGAATACCAATAGCTGTCCTAGGGTGGCGATTATTGGAAAATGCATCGTCAGGAATATCTATTTGCTGTCCGGAACTAAGTAAGACCGGACCTGCTGTTATTATATTGTCTGCTGAAAGTGTGCTTTCCCAATTCTCAACAGATGTATCTACTTTAATAATAGACACATCATTACCAATTGCTAAGACTCCTCGGGGATATCTTTTAACATGAGGATGACCTGCTTTATTTTCTGTAATCAGCTTCCCGTCAAGCTTCATGTACATAATAGAGCGGTTGATAGCAATTTTTGATGGAGACGACTTAGGCACTTTTGTCAGCTCCGGATGATTGTCTGGATCTTCTCCTCTCATTTTGAAATAAGAACCATTGACACCTGCAACAGCTTTGCTACGCACACCAAGCTGAGAAGTAGTTTCGAGAGAATCGCTACAGACAAATGCTAAACTCAATTTATTTGCAGTAGGCACTAGTTCTAGTATATTTATGTTCTGATTAGAGTTAAATAGTTCTTTATTTTTAAAATGATACTTTTCCCACGTCAATCCTTTGTGAATATCTTGGTTCTCCCACTCTACTGATGTGAATATTAATGAATCTTGCTGAGCAACTCCAATGATTGTAAGTAGAAAAAAGATGCTCAACAATAAGTAAATCCTCTTCATAATAAATAAATTTAAAATGAGAAAGAGCCCATTTGATGCAGGCTCTTTCCTATTGCCTAAAACAAATTATTTTACACTAGCGCCCATATAGGTTTTATTGGCACGACTAGTACCTGTTTGATCATTGATTATAATATCGGTCGGGATGACAGGTATAAATGTTGCGCCAAGCACTTCCAGTGCTGTTATCGATAACCCTTCCGTCTTTGCAGGATTATTGCTTCCTATTAGAGTGCAAGTCTGAGTATCTCCTCCATTACTGGCAAGCGTCCCCAGCATTGTGCTAAAATCAAACGCAAGACCTGGCTGCTCTACTCCATCCACATCATAAATTTTTGTACCCTCAATCCCTGATTTATGTGCAACAGCACCAATAACATCAGATGCTCCTGAACCATCAGCCAAAGTATTGCCCGAAACTATGGAGTTATAGAAAGTCACCGTATTTCCCGAAGGCGTATTTATTCCTCCGCCAGCTCCAGAATTTGCAGTTATTGTAGAGCTGACAACATCAACCGTAGAACTCGAATATGTAGTTATAGCTCCTCCATTGCCTGTGGCTGTATTACCATATAGAGTACAATTTACAAGAAGACAGTTTGAGCTGTTTCTCACATACAAGCCTCCGGCTCGTCTACCTGCAGTTCCTTGCACTCCCGACTTATTATTTGCAATGGTTGAATTATACATATAAAGTTTTGAACTATATGCCTGAATAGCTCCTGCCACTCCGTCAGTCTCATTATTCTGAAAAACCGAATTATTGATGGTTGAACTTGCTCCATTGAGATACATTCCGGCTCCATTAGACGTTGCTCCAACATTAGCCTGCACTAAACATTGATCCATTGTTAGCTCTGCCCCTGAAAACGCGTATATCCCCACTCCATGGGAGCTCGCTTTATTGTCGGAAATCGTACATCCTTTGAGTTCCACTATGGATTTAGCCACAATAAGTCCTCCTGCATAATTATTGGGGTAGCTAACACTATTGATACTGATGGTTCCTGAAACTGAGGCATTGCCATCCTTTATTGTCAAGCCTTGAAGACTTACCTTCTGCTCGTCAATGAGTGGAGCTGTGATTGTTACCACATGCTTAGAGTTTTGTCCTCCTCCCAGATCGCCACTCAACACGCTTGTGTTCACCACCGAATTGGCAACTGCCCCTTCGCTTGCATCAGCAGGATAACCACCAATCAGAGTGGTGTTATTTTTTATCTCGAAAGTCAGATCGGCATTGCTTGTAGGATCTCCACCGGTTATTGCGACTGTAGGCGTGTATGTGCCTGCTGCAATATGGATAATAGCACCTTCGTCCTCAATTTGAGACAATGCATTGTCCAATGTAGTAGATGATGCCCACGATGAACCGTCTCCACTACCGGCTACCTTTACGTAGAAATGTTGCTCTATAACCTGAGGTGCATCGCCGGGAGCTTGGACTATCGTAAAGTTCTTTTGATAGTCGTCGGTTATCCATGCTGTTATTTGCGCCTGACGTTGCTCTGTGGTATTATTCTTGGAAACATTAGCAACGAAACTTCCACTCCCTAAGCCGCTTGCACTATCTAGTGAAACCCAACTGGCATCAGATTTTGCACGCCAAGGAAGATTCGAACTTACATTTATTATCAGGGTATCTCCTTCTTTGGGTATATTTACATCTCCTGAACTCAGAGACAGATCAGGCTCGCTTGGTGTAAATGCACCTAAATCTTCATCTTTACACGAAAAGGTACTTAGCATAAACATTATGAAGACTAAATTAAGTCCGTCTCTAAATATAGAATTTATATTTTTCATTATTCTGATTTTTAATTGTTTGAAATAATAAGCAGACCATTAGCAACCTCCCGCTCTGCACCTCCATTATCTGTAGGCCAATTACGAATCTCAAATCTACCATCAATAAATTCGGGAGTGTTACGAATAAAAAAGGTCGATGAGCCTCCTCCATCTAGGTTTATTGCATCATATGCTCCTAAAGCTATCATACACTGAGACAATTCTGAATAATCCATACCACTAGAATATGAGAAGTTCCTGCCATCGACAACCATAATATAAACAGTCTCTCCATCTTCAGAGACACCAATACAAGTGCGTGGCTCCACTGCATTATTAGTCTGAGAAACGACAATACCATCCTTCACCAAGCTTGCCCTACCTCCCAAGGCTTCTTGAAATGTGCCCTTAAGTTCATTAAATTCATCCTGCCCTGCAACAAGAGCTTTACCATCTTTTGTAATGGCGAAATATGTACAAATATCATCTTGAAAGCTTGTCTTAATAGCCACTCCATCCTTGTATAGAATGCCTTGAGGCACTCCACTTGTTGTATTGAAAAAATCTCCATTCACACCTCCCCAGACACTATGTCCGGAAGCATCTTCGTAAAGGGCCTGCTCTGTCATTCTCTGCATACCAAAGGCTACTTTATTAGACGGTGTTGACACCTCTAAACTCACATTCGGACTACTTAAATCAATCTCAAATATAAATGCATGCATTGCCTGCCCTTTCATTGACAGCCAATGAAGTTCTGTTGCCAAAGCTCCTTCTGTAACTGCATAAGTGGAGTCTCTGAATATTGTGGCAAATAGATTCGTATTCTCGACTAGCCTCGCCCCTGTCTCTGTTTTAGGAACAGCATCCTCATATTTTGTAATAGTATCATCGTCATTACACGACGCTACGAAGGTAAACAAAGCGATGAATAGTATGTTGATTAAATAATATTTCATAATATTAATGTTTTAGTTTCTGAAATTAATTATACCCAGGATTGGGTTCAAGATTTGGATTTAACAATAACTGATCACCAGGAATAGGAAGAAGTTGCTGATAAGCCAAAATACCCAATTCTGACTGTGCTCGTCCTGTACGTACTAGATCATAGAATAGAAAGTTTTCGCCCAAAAACTCCTTCTTTCGCTCCAGCAAAATAGCATCCATAAATTCTGTGTCGGTCGATGGATTGACATCTGCTAAACCACGAGCTTCACGCAGTTCGTTTAGTCTGGCAAGCCCATTCGATCTGCCCTGAGCTTCTGCACTTATAAGATACATTTCTGCAATACGAGAGATGATAACAGGGTCTGTTCCTGTCTGGCCACTAGGATATTTGTTCACCATATCGTTTCCATCCACACTTGTTATGGATATACTCTTTCTCAAATCAGCATCATCGTATAAGTCCATTAGTGCCCGTGTTGGTCTGTAGACCCAGCTCCCTTTATTGGGATGAGCATAAGAATAGAAGGCTGCACTAATTGTAATATTTGACTCTTGTGTAAGGTTTTCAAATGCAAAAATTATTTCTGTATTCTGTTGTTTGCGGAATATTTTTTCGAAAGCATCAAACCGATACGTTCCACTAGTAATCAAGCTCTCCGCAACGTTTGCAGCTTCACTCATCTTTCCCTGACTCAACATTACTCGTGCTTTCAGCGCCAATGCGGCATCTTTAGAAACATAATAATAACTATCCGATGCGCCTAGTAAACTAATTGCTGTCTCCAAATCTTCTTCGATAAATGCCCATACATCGGCAACAGAATCACGACCAACCAAATCCATTGTGTTGTCTCTCAGAATAGGAACAGCTCCCCACCTTGTTACCAAACAGTAGTATATATATGCCCTGAAATAATGAGCCTCTCCCTTTACATTTACACTCAAGCTAGTTGCGGTCATGTTATCGGTAATCGATATCAGGTTATTTGCCTGATACAGAGCCTTAAAATATCCATCCCAACCGTTGGTAACGCGCGAACTAAGCGGGCTCAACGTAGAATTTATAAGATCGCTAGGATTGCCTGAGGTCTGTGCCAACATTCCTCCAAGTATGTCGAAAAGTATATATGACTCTCTTGTAGGATTATTCTGAACCCTATTATACATGCCTCTCTCTAGTGCAGGCAGGTCTTTTTCGGTAACATCTCCCGGCGACACCTCTGTACTTGGGTATAAGTCCAATTGACTACTACATGAAATAAGTAGCACGATGCTAAGTCCTGCGATAATCGGTCTCAGCAATAAATTTCTATCCACCTCGAGCATTTTATTAAAAAAAACTATATGTTTCATCTGTTTATATTTTTTATTATTGGCTGCCTGTCTAATATCTAACTAGCAACATCTATTATCTGTCTTTTTATAATTATATCCTATGTGTAGTTTGGCTTATTGCGTATAGCTTAAAGCCAACAGCATGGAAGTTTTATCTGTTTAAAAATTTGTTCTAGAAAGTAATGTTTGCTCCAAACGTTATCGTCCTTGGTTGGGGAACTGAGAAATTATCAACGCCAAAATAACGAGGATCCATATTAGTGCTAACCTCCGGATCCCAGCCCGAATAATTTGTCAACAAAAAGAGATTATCCCCTTGTGCATATAACCTCAGGGCTTTGATGTTTATTCTTTCCAGAAGCTTCGATTGAAAATTATAACTCAAGGTCAATGTCCTTAAACGAATAAATGAACCATCTTCCAACCAGCGAGTTGAGTTTTTGTCATTATGAGTGTAGCCATTTATTGAGCGAGGATACTTATTGCTTGTTCCGGGACCTGTCCACCTATTACTCACTATCTCTTCGAGATTTGCATTTGTATAGCCTATACGCCCTGTTCCATTTGCTTTCCATGCTGCATAAACATCATTGCCATACATGTAGGTAAAAAAGACATCCAACTGAAAATTCTTATACATAAAAGAATTATTCCAGCCTCCTGAAAAATCAGGATTCGAAGAGCCTGTAACAACCCTGTCGTTATCATTGATAATTCCATTGCCATCTACATCCTTCCACTTCACATCTCCGGCTCTCACTCCCAAATCATACTGAGCCTGAGGAACTTCGCCATCATACTGATAAATACCTTCCATTTCGTATAGATAGAATGCTCCCATTTCCTCTCCTACCTGCAAAGCTCTATTACTGCCTATTGCAATCGGGTTGTCGTCTCCCAATAATGATGTCAATTCATTTTTATTGGATGAAATATTAAATTGTGATTTCCAGCCTACCTCTCCAATATTGAAATGAGTATTTATGGCAAACTCAATACCCTTATTCCTCATAGAACCAATGTTGCTGGTAATCTCTGTAACTCCGGTAGTGGAGTGCACCGGCATATCATAAAGAAGATTGTTTGTGTTTTTCAAATACACATCAAGCAATATATTTATCTTCCCTCTCAGTAATCCCAAATCAAAACCTAAATCATACTGATCTGCAGTTTCCCATGTAAGATCGGAATTTCCAAAGCGCGTGACAGCAATACCACTCTCTAAACCATAATCAAGCCCTCCTTGCATTGCCGATAGATAATCATAGCGCCCTATACCCTCCTGGTTACCAGTCTTTCCGTAGCTGGCTCGCAACTTAAAATCAATATCCTCATTGGCAAAAAACTCCTCGTTCGACATATTCCAACCAAGAGATATTGATGGAAACCACCCCCAGCGATTCTCCGGAGCAAATTTTGATGAGCCATCAGTACGCAATGTCGCATTCAGTATATATTTATCTTGATATGAAACAGATGCTCTACCAAAATATGATTCCATAGCAAATTCCGACAAGTAACCAGAAGCTCCCGCAATTTCTGAAGCTGAACTGATAACATCAAAGGACGGAGAGGCAAATCCTCTCCCATCAATACTAGAAGTACGTGTATTTATCTTTTGGAATGAGTGTCCGAGCATACCTCCAATCTCAAAGTCCCCAAATTTATCGTTGTAGTTAAGCACATTGTCTACAACAGTATTACTTATGAAACGATTATACTCAACTACCCTTCCATCACCGGTACCATAAGGATGATTCTCATTGTAGTAAACATAATCGTAAATATAACTCATGTCTGCATTAAACGAAGTTCGGAATGTGAACTTATCCTTATACTTTAGTGTAGCAAAATAGTTGCCCAAATAACGAAAATTATCAATGTAAGCAGTTTGTTCATTCAATATCTGCAGAGGGTTATGCCTACGTAATTCGTCTGTCCCTCCTACATAATAATCGCCGTTGGGTTTATATGGACGATCGAAGGGACGCTGTTCAATGGCTCTTGCTATAACTGTAGACCCGATGTTTGCTCCAGGTACCTGATTATTTCTAAGATAGTTACCACTGTTATTCGCGCCTACTTCCAACCACGAATTTACTTTATGCGTTATATTTGCTCTTAAGTTTACTTTCTGAATAGAGTTTGTTTTTATTACTCCATCTTGAGCCCCATAACTACCTCCCACATAATATGTTGTTTTTTTAGAGCCTCCTGAAACTGATGCATCAAACTTGTACGAAGAACCCGTCTGTAAAATCAAGGAAAGCCAATCTGTGTCGGGCATATTATAAAAAGGGTTAGACATGTGGATTTTATAGCCCGCATCACCTACTTGCAATCCTTCTTGTCTGTTATAGTTATCAACTCCCTCATTAAACACTTGCAGCCAAAGTCTCGAATCAGACAGCTTTATCTTGTTCTTATTGGCAAACTGCGAAAACCCATAGCTGGCATTTACTTTAAAATCTGACCTACCTTCTTTTCCTGACCTTGTGGTTATAACTATAACTCCGTTGGTTGCACGAGATCCATAAATAGCAGCCGACGCAGCATCCTTCAAAATATCTACCGATTCTATGTCGCTTAAGTTTAAGGTGGCTAGGGCACTCATCGATTCTCCAAGGTTATATATCGATGAGCTCGTATTTGTTATGGGCACTCCGTCAATCACATAAAGCGGCTCATTACCGGCACTCAACGAAGATGCTCCCCTAATGCTTATCCTCTCAGAACTACCAAGATTTCCGGAACTAGTCGATACATTTACTCCGGAAACCCGACCTTCTAAAAGTTGGCTGGGAGATAATACTGAGCGCATATTATCATCATTTACTTTTACAGTGCTTATTGCATTGGTAACTAGCGAACGCCTCATCGTTCCATACCCAACTGCTACAACCTCTTCCAGCCCAACAGCATCTTGCTCCATGGATACCTTGATATGAGTTTGCGAGCCAATCTCTACCTCTTTGGTCTTCATGCCAATAAATGAAAACACTAAGGAGCTTGCATTTTCAGGGATCTTCAAAGAAAATTCACCCTCAATGTCAGTAACGGTAGCTATGGAGCTCCCTTTTATTAAAACCGTAACTCCCGGCATAGGCAAGCCTTCATTGTCCACCACTTTGCCCGACACTGTTTTTTGCTCCTGCTGAGTGGAAGAAGCTCTATTTACAACGACTGCTATATCTTCTTTATTCCCTTTCTTAAGAACAATAGCCTTGTGCTTAATTTCATACTCTAAACCGGTACCTTCAAAACACTCATCTAAAACATCCTCAAGCCGTGCATCTTTCACGCTGATATTAAGCTTGTTGACACCCTTAATATCTTCTGGGCTATAAAAGAATGTGAACTCCGATTGCCGCTGAACCTCATCTATCAGCTTCGTTAATGTTGCATTCTCCAAGTCGAGATTAATACTTACCTCCTGCGAATACGAGGCCTTTGCTGTTAACTGAAGAAGTCCTAGCCCCGCAACAAGCAATAGAAGCCTGGTAAACCTAAAGCTCTCAATTAATTTACGAGTTGAAAGGAGGACTGCATGTAGATTTTTTTTCATATCTTCGTCTGGTTTAATTAAACATTTATTTGCGTTTTTACGCAGAAATAAAGTTGTACAGGGGGTGTTGCAGCATCTCCTGTTTTTATTCCCGAGTAAATATTATTTTCTTTCCTTCTATTTTATAATTCAACTTCCCCGTACTGTGCATAATCTCCAGTATAGGACGTATATCATCGTATTTATTTAAGCCTCCTTCAAACCTGATTTTCTTTAGGTCTTCACTCGCAAATGAATATTCAAAGTCATACCAACGAGACAATTCTTGTATTATATTCTCAATCGGCTGATTGGCAAAGCAGTACATCCCGCTCCTCCACTCTACAAACTTTTGAACATCAACCTTATTCATCTCTACTGTTCTGTCGGATTTTGACAAAACTGCCTGATGGTTGGGAGATAAAAACCAATCTTTTTCACTTCCTTCGGCGTTAATCTGAACCTTCCCTTCGACTAAGGTCGTATAAATATTTGCCTCATCATCATAAGCCTTTACATTAAATGAAGTTCCCAACACTCGTATTCGCATTCCATTCACATTGACGTAGAACGGTCTCCTACTGTCTTTTGCTACCTCAAAGTATGCCTCACCCTTGAGACTAACTTCTCTAATATCCTCATTAAAAACAACAGGATAAACAAGCTCACTCATCGAGTTAAGATAAATTCGCGAACCATCGGACAAGACCAAGTTGTATTCTCCTCCTCGCGGTACAAATAGCGTATTCCTCAGATCCCTATCTTTATCATTATCAGCCAAATTAGAGTAATTCAGCTCTCCTTTCTGATTGCTGATAACAGAACCGTCTTTCTCTACCAAACTTTCAATACTGCCATTTTCTAAGTTGAAGGACTCTCCATTGTCAAGCATTATCACTGCATTCTTAGTGCCCGGCTGAATAGAAGCGGTGTGTATTTCATTAATCAAATCTTCTTCTTTATCGTCTATGTAGAAAAACATGAGACCTCCGCCAATCATCAATATAATAACCGCAACAGCAGCAGCGTATTGGTAAAATACAGGAAACGGCTTGTTTGACTTGTGTGTCTTCTTTGAGAGTTCTTGCCATGCTTTGTCTGTATCAACACTTTCATACACCTCGTTGCGTGC
>JBKECW010000098.1:0-14732 GCA_047975005.1 Bacteroidales bacterium
AAGTGCCACTCTCGTCGACAAATGCTCCATCGACACCAAAGGTCGTTACTGTTACCCCTACAATTCTCTCACAATCAATCGCCGACGTAACAATACGTGAGGCTTCGCTCAGTTTCCCCCACAGCTTTTCCAAATCCCAAATGCGCCCTCCAGAATAATGTGGGTCTTCGTCGGTTTCGTTGGGCATGGTGTGTGAGGCAACAATTTGTCCATTAACATCCATAGCAATAACCCGAACATTAGTAGCTCCACAGTCTAGAACAATAGCTATATCTTTTTGAACCATATAAGTTTAGTAAAACGGAATATGGCTCAGAGCATCCGAAAACGCTCTAAGCCAATATGTTGATTATTTAACTTTTAAATGCCGTAAAGCGAGCCATAGGTGGCACACGCCCTGTAGTCCGAACCTTCTTTGTCCTCACCAAACGAAGCCCATGCGCTAGGACGGAAAATGTCATCGGTACAAACATTATGCATATTCACAGGAATACGCAACATCGATGCAAGCGTAATCAAATCCGCTCCGATATGTCCGTAGCTGATCGCTCCATGATTTGCACCCCAGTTTGCCATTACCGAATAAACATCCTTGAATGCTCCCTCGCCATTAGTGCGTGGAACGAACCATGTGGTAGGCCATGTTGGGTCGGTACGCTCATTAAGCACGGTGTGTATTTCGTCGGGTAACTCTACCGTCCAGCCCTCAGCAATCTGCAACACAGGCCCTATCCCTTTTACTAAGTTGACACGGCTCATAGTCACAGGCATCTGACCCGCAGTTTTGAAACACGACGAAAAGCCACCGCCTCTAAAGTACTCTCTGTTGGCAGGAGGCCACTGTGTATTGTCGAGACATCTTTTTGCCTCTTCTTCTGATATTTCCCAAAATGGCTTCATTGCAGGATTGCCGTCGCAATCTCGTTGTTGTGCTGTTGCATCAAGAGTTGTTGAACCCGAGTTTATCAAGTGAATAATTCCATTTTCTGCCAAGCCCGACAAGGCGTGCCCTGTTACTCGCTTAACTGCGTTAGGACTCCAATAGGTACGAACATCCGAAAATATCTGAGATGTGTTGCTCAGCAAATGCCCAAATAGCATTGCAACACCATTCAAACTGTCATTCTCTGTCGCAAGAACAAAAGATTGACGAATACCATTCCAGTCAAACGAGGAATTTAACATAGCCTCTGCAAAGTCGGCATTCGGCTGATAGTCTGTCCACTGACGCTGACCCTGAAAGCCACCCAAAATAGCATTGCGACCAAGACCTTCCTCGCGGTAGCCTCGTTCAACGAGCTTGTGATTGCCAATCATCATATCACGGCAGATTAAGGTCATCTTAACCACTATCTCCCACTCATGCTGCTTGCGAGTATCGTCTGCCTTAACCTCAGGCTTATTGCGATCTGCTCCTTCCTTACAATTCTCTTTTGTCCACGCTAATGCTCTTTCAAATTCTTCTTGGTCGTAAATGCCCTCGTCAATACGGCGAAGTATCTCTGTCGAATCTACGAATTCTGTACGAATACCCAAATAATCTTGGAAAAAATTTGTATCAACCATTGAACCGGCAATACCCATAGAACTGTAGCCTATCGATAAATAAGACTTTCCTTTCATTTGAGCTACTGCCAATGCTGCTTTAGTAAATCGCAATATCTTCTCGCTAACCTCTGCGGGAATACTAGTATCGCCAGCATCTTGAACATCTCTACCATATATTCCAAAGGTAGGTAAGCCCTTTTGAGTATAGCCTGCCAATGCCGCCGCAAGATAAACAGCTCCCGGACGCTCAGTTCCGTTGAACCCCCAAACAGCCTTTGGCAACAATGGGTCGGTGTCCATGACCTCCGTTCCATAGCACCAGCACGGAGTAACCGTTAGCGATACGCCAACGCCTTCCTGCTTGAACTTCTCGGCACACATAGCTGCCTCTGCAACTCCACCTATACATGTGTCGGCAATGACACACTCGACTTGCTCGCCACTAGGAAAACGCAAGGTGCTGCTAATTAGATTTGCCGCCGCCTTTGCCAAATCCATAACCTGAGTTTCTAGAGACTCTCTAACTCCTCTTTCACGCCCGTCGATCACAGGACGAATGCCTACTTTGGGTAAATTACCAATTAATCGCTTAGTCATATTCTTTTTTTTTAAAATTATCTATTTCTCTTATCGCAAAGATGACCAAAACTTAATATTGGTCAAATGCCTATATTTATTATTTTTGTATCCATTTCTAACAATCAGAGATTGTAGATAATTGGAAAATACAATGTATTTTTGTTGAATTATTTAAGGTTTATGCGTTTAATCGTAGTACTATATAATCTGAGGTATAGGGGCAGTGTCTGTCTGTAATGCATATGGCGTATAGCGTCATTGACTGTCAGCACGAAAAACGGAACATCTAAATATCCATAAAGAAAATGAACAACACGCACACACCACTTCTAAAAGGTGACCCCTCAGACCTAGCCCAAACATTTCCAAAGTACGAGGTAAACCTGCTTTGCTGCCGTTATTGGTGGCTAGAGAATTGGGAGTTTAGAGACTTGTCATTTCCTTTTTGGCGTGTTTATCATAATAATTTCGAGGGTGCGAGTATAATCTATAAAGAAAAAAAAATATCTATTACCCCCGACAAGCTGATATTAATAGCCCCAAACACCTCCTACTCTACCCGACTTTACAATCACAAAATACCACAAACAGGATACTCATTAAAAGGTGGTAGGATTAACCAAACAAATGCCGACAACAAGTCCCAGCTACTACACCTATTTATCCATTTCAACCTAGGCGTACCATACGACTACGCCAATATGGGAATTTACTCTGTCCCGATTAATAAAGAGCTTTGTAAAATGCTCTCTCTTATAAAAGAACATCTGTGTCTTGAAGCATCACGGTTTAACTTTCATTCCACTATCGCCGTCAACTCCGTGATAAGCCAGCTGCTGTCAACTTTGCCAAGGTCAGGGTGGCAACTTGCCAGTAATGACTACCGCATCCTTCAAGCGATTCATTACATTGAGGAACACCCAAACGATATTTTGGAAAACCCTCAACTCGCACGCATCGCAGCCATGTCTACAAATGCTTTTATACGTCTGTTTACCCAAGAAACAGGTATATCCCCACAAAAATATGTCAAAGGAAAACGCATCGACAAAGCGTGCATACTGCTCCACCACTCAAATATGTCGATAGATGAAGTTGCCTCATCCTGTGGCTTTGCAGATCGCTACCATTTCTCCAGAATCTTCAAACAGATAACAAGCCATTCGCCGGCAAAGTATAAAAAAGGCGGACAGATGATGGGATAAGGCTGGCTATTGCTTCTATTTCTTTTAGTTCATAACTATACGTATTAAAAGCAATTGACGAGACATAAAAACAAATATTATGTTTTCGGGCACCGTTACAGGCAATATTTATAAAATATCAAATCGCCAACAGCATGGGTTAAAAGAAATTCATTACTTTTGTATGGTTAAACAATAAAGTAAATTATATCTAGATGAGTTCATTTGCAACAATATTAGGAAAGTTATTTGGCAATAAATCAGATAAAGACATAAAAAAGATTATGCCATTAGTCGATGAGATTAACAAAGAATATAAGAATCTATCTTCGCTCTCTCATGACCAGTTGAGAGAAGAAACCGACAAACTTCGTCAAATAATTAAGGATGCCACAGCTGAAGAAGAGTCAAAAATTACCGAATTGAAAGCCGAAGCCGAGAATGTTGCAGTAGACCAAAGCGAAGAACTATTCGCACAAGTAGATAAGCTAGAGGAGGCAATATTAGAAAAACTGAAGAGCGTTTTGATGGATATATTGCCCCAAGCCTTTGCAATAATGAAAGATACTGCGCGACGTTTTGCAGAAAACTCGGAGCTAAAGGTAAGTGCGCGAGAATATGACAAAGAGCTGGCAACAGAGCGCAATAGCATAGAAATAAATGGCGATATTGCAGTTTGGCATAACACATGGGAAGCGGGTGGAAATACGACTACTTGGTCAATGATTCACTACGATGTTCAGTTAATAGGAGGTATTGTTTTGCACGAAGGGAAGATTTCAGAGATGGCAACAGGAGAGGGAAAAACCCTTGTAGCAACTCTTCCTGTATTTCTCAATGCGCTTGCAGGGCGAGGCGTGCATATTGTTACTGTAAATGACTATTTGTCAAAACGTGATGCCGAATGGATGGGACCATTATATGAGTTTCATGGATTGTCAGTAGACTGTATAGACAAGCACACCCCAAACTCAAGAGAAAGAAGAGAAGCATATCAGGCAGATATTACATTTGGGACCAATAACGAATTTGGTTTTGATTACCTGCGTGATAATATGGCCATCAATATAGAAGACTTGGTACAACGGACTCATCACTATGCTATTGTCGACGAGGTCGACTCTGTCTTGATAGATGATGCTAGAACACCATTGATTATAAGTGGTCCTGTGCCAAAAGGCGACCAACATGAATTCAACGAACTAAAACCTCAGATTGACAGGTTGGTAACAAAGCAGCGTAGCCTTATAACACAATTACTATCGGATGCCAAGAGGCTACTAGGTAAAGAGGATGCAACAAAACAAGAAAAGGAAGAAGGGGCATTATCTTTATTGCGAGCGCATAAAGGTTTTCCAAAATATAAACCGCTAATCAAATTTCTTAGCGAACCAGGCATGAAAGACCTAATGCACAAGACTGAGAATTTCTATATGCAGAACAATAATGAGAAAATGCACATCGTAACAGATCCATTATTTTTTGTTATTGAAGAAAAGATGAACTCGGTAGAGCTGACCGACAATGGTGTCGAGCTTATCTCGTCAGATGTCTCAGATAGCAAATTCTTTGTTATGCCTGATATTGGCGCAGAAATAGCCGAAATAGAAAAGTCAACCTTGACAGACGAAGAGAAGATAGACAAGAAAGATTCTTTAATTCAAGACTATGCTGTAAAATCAGAAAGAGTACACACCATCAACCAGCTACTGAAGGCCTACACTATGTTTGAGCGAGATGTAGAGTATATTGTCAACGACAATAAGGTACTTATAGTAGACGAACAGACGGGGCGTATTATGGATGGGCGCAGGTACTCAGACGGCTTGCACCAGGCTATTGAGGCTAAAGAAAATGTAAAGGTTGAAGCAGCAACACAAACTTATGCCACTATTACACTTCAGAATTACTTCCGAATGTACAACAAACTTTCGGGAATGACAGGAACAGCAGAAACTGATGCAGGAGAATTTTGGAGTACATACAAACTTGACGTAGTGGTAATACCGACTAACAGGCCAATACAAAGAGACGATAGGAATGACTTGATATTCTTGACAAAGCGTCAAAAATACAAGGCCATTATAGAGGAGGTTCTTAGACTTACCGAGGCTGGAAGACCTGTACTTGTTGGAACAACTGCCGTAGACGTTTCGGAAACACTAAGCAAGATGTTAAAACTACGTGGTATTCAGCACAATGTGCTAAATGCAAAACTACATGCAAAAGAAGCGGATGTTGTAGCCGAGGCAGGATTAAAAGGAGCAGTAACCATTGCAACTAACATGGCAGGTCGTGGTACGGATATTAAGCTTAGCGATGGAGTAAAAGCTTCCGGAGGTTTAGCCATAATAGGATCTGAAAGACATGAATCGCGCCGCGTAGACCGTCAGTTGCGAGGGCGTGCCGGTCGTCAGGGAGATCCCGGCTCTTCACAATTCTTCATATCAGCCGAAGATAATCTGATGCGCCTATTCGGGGAGAATCGAATGTATAAGATATTGTCTATAAGCATGAAGGAAGATGACGACCCGGTAGAAAGTAAAATGCTCAACGGCATGGTTGAAAAAGCACAGAGACGCGTTGAAGAAAATCATTTTGGCACACGTAAGAGACTTTTGGATTACGACAAAGCAATGCAATCTCAAAGAGAAGTTATTTATAAACGACGTAAAAATGCATTGTTTGGAGATAGGCTAGATGCTGACTTGATGAATATGCTTTATGATACGGTTTACGATATAACATCCGATTATCAAAATGTTAGAGACTACAACGGATTTAAATTAGAGACACTTAGGGCATTGGCACAAGAGTCCAATGTCAGCGAAGAGGAGTTTCTTAACACTAAGACAGATGTTTTGGCAGAAAAGGTTTTCAGTCAGGTTCTTGATGGATATAAGCGCAAACAAAACTCTGTAGCAGAGAAGGCAAATCCTGTAATCGAGGACGTCTATGTAAACCATGGAACTAAATATACAAACATTGTCGTTCCAATCACTGATGGCAGCAACGTTTATAACATTGTAACAAACCTTGAGAAGGCTCACAATACATCATGCAAAGAGCTTGTCCGTTCTTACGAGAGGCAACTCAGCCTTCGGCACATTGATGATGCATGGAAAGAACAACTTCGCAAGCTTGACGACCTCAAGCAGTCGGTACAGAGTGCTGTTTATGAACAAAAGGACCCTGTGCTGATTTATAAAAAAGAGGCATACGATTTGTTTAAGGAAATGATTACAAATGTAAATCAAGAAATAATTGCCTCGCTAATGCGCGCCCATATTCAAGAAAGAGCCGGTGAAGATGTGCATGAAGGACATCGCCAACATACCGACATGAGCAAGTTGCAGACTAGTCGTGAAGCAAGTGAAGAAAGATCAAAGCAGCAACAACGAGCGCAAGGAAATGCAGGGCAACAAAGACAAGTAACTCAGCCTATTAAATCAGAAAAACAAGTAGGGCGTAATGAGCCTTGTCCTTGCGGTAGCGGAAAGAAATACAAGCATTGTCATGGTAAATAATAAGATATGTTAGATTTTATATTGAGCATAAACTGGAATGTCAGTCCTTTTATATTTGAGACATCTTTTTACAGCCTTCGCTGGTACACTTTACTTTTTGCGATAGGCTTCTATATTGCATATAATCTAGGACTAAAGATGTATGCACTAGATGGTGTGGACGAGGAGAAGATGAATAAGCTGATGATTTACATCTTCGTTGGGACTGTGTTTGGAGCAAGAATCGGACACTGTGTATTCTATGAATGGTCGTACTACAAGGACCATATTGCCGAAATAATCTTGCCATTCAGGACCACTGTAAACGGTGTTAAATTCACAGGTTACCAAGGACTTGCAAGCCACGGCGGAGCAATAGGAATATTTATAACTGTGTCCATTTATGCAAAAAAAGTATCAAAAACCTCAGTCTGGTGGGTGCTAGACAGAGTTGTTGTTCCTACTGCACTCGTTGGAGGAATGATACGTCTAGGTAATCTTTTCAACTCGGAAATATATGGCATACAGACAGCACTGCCTTGGGGAATGATATTTGAACGGAATGGAGAAACCATTGCCAAGCATCCGACGCAGATATATGAATCGCTTTGTTATGTCATTTCTTTCTTCGTACTGGCACATCTGTTTTGGAAAACAGACAAACGCAAGCACGAAGGTTTTATTACAGGCTTGTTCTTCATACTGATATTTACGGCACGATTTTTTATTGAATTTATCAAAGAAGCCCAAGAAGCATTTGAGACAACAATGGTTCTAAACATGGGGCAATGGCTTAGTATTCCATTAATTATATTAGGAATATACCTGATAATATCGTCAAAGAAACGCCCCCTCTCGCTAAAAACAAGCTAAGAATATCTATTCTTGGTCATTGCTTAGAGATAGATTAATAAAAGAATAAGGCACTTGCATGACAAAAACTTTATTTCCCACCCTAAAAATACTGAGTAATCAGCAGGCTATAATATCAGCAGCATACTTGATTTGTATTGGTGTAGCTTTTCTTTGTGGAGAGTCTACAATGCCCTTTGTATATTCTATTGCAGCAAGTAGTTCCTTTGCAATAATCTTTAGCCTATTGACACGCGGAGCGGATATAAATAAACCGACAGACAGGAGGGGCGCATTTCTAACCGTTTCAATGTCTTGGCTATCACTGTCGCTATCGGGAGCTTGCCCTTATCTTTTTTCCGGAGCCATCCCCCACTTTGTCGATGCATTCTTCGAGTCTGCTTCGGGTTTTACGACAACAGGATCATCAATACTCATTGATATAGAGGCGCTTCCGCGATCAATCCTGTTTTGGCGCAGTATGACCCACTGGATTGGAGGAATCGGCATAATAGTATTAGTAATTTTAGTAATGCCCAAAATGAGACTCGGTGGCAATCATCTTTTCTCAATGGAATCTTCGCTTCAAGAAAAGATCAGCCCAAAGATTAAATCGGTAGGGCAAAAACTCTTAGTTATTTACTTGTCTCTAACATTGCTTGAAACAGTTTTCCTGTTGTTGGGAGGCATGAATTTATTTGAAAGTGTTACCCACGCTTTTGGCACAGTTGCTACTGGTGGCTTTTCTCCCAAGAATGACAGCATTGCAGGATACTCGCCATATATTCAGTATGTTATAATGGCATTCATGTTTCTTGCGGCAGTTAACTTTTCGATATACTACTTTATTGTAGCCGGAGGATGGAAAAAGGTATTCAAAAATGACGAACTGAAATTCTATGTTGGAGTAACGGTTGTATTAGGACTTGTAATAACTTTTATCTTGTTCTATGAGACAGACAAGGGGCTAGAAGAGTCTTTTAGAGAGGCGTTTTTTCAGGTTGTATCAACAATCTCATGCACGGGGTTTGCGTCTGCCGATTATCTGTTGTGGCCACAAATTGGTTTTGTTCTAATATTCCTGATGATGTTTCTTGGAGGTAGCACCGGATCGACAACAGGAGGAATAAAGATGGGTAGACACCTAGTAATGTACAAAAGTATCATAAAGCAGTTCAAACAACTACGATCACCTAACGGAGTATTTAATATATCACTTAATGGCAAAACCCTAGACTCAGACTCCAGCACGTCGGTACTAACATTTATTGTCCTATACATGGTAGTCTTTGTTGTCGGCTCTCTTATCGTTATGGCATCAGGACTAGATGTAGTATCAGCAGCATCTGCCGTGGCTACATGTATGGCGGGAATAGGTCCAGGATTAGGTTCGGTTGGTCCAACAAGTAATTTTGCACATATTCCTGAAATTACAAAAATCATCCTGCCCATTATTATGATAATAGGGAGGCTTGAGATATATACATTCTTGATATTGTTCAGTAAAACATATTGGAAAGCATAGTTAAGACTGTCGAATAATAAACGAACGACAATTCACCCTTCATATAATATTTTGAAGTATGAGCGAAAATAAATTTATCACAGATAGACATTATTTATACTGGACTTATTGCTTTTGAGAGATTCTTTAACGACCTTTGTAGCAGGATTATAATCGACAATTTGTCAGGATGTTCGATATCCGGCTGTTATCTTAATACATAGAAAAATGAACAATATAATACTCACAATATTTGGAGCGTCGGGCGACCTTACAAAAAGAAAGCTCATACCATCCCTTTACGAACTTCATAATAAATCTCTCTTGCCCACCGATTTCAAGGTGCTTGGGTTGGGACGTACAGAACTCGACAAAGAGCAATTTAGAGGGCGTATCTCAGAGTTTCTTCCTGAGGATGAGGACAAGAGTGCTTTTTTGGAGAGGCTCTATTATCTGTCTATAAATCCTGAAGATAAGGACGATTATACTTTAGTAGTAGACAAACTCAACGAGCTAGGTGCGGAGAATGATAATACTCAGAAAGTGTTTTATCTTTCTACTCCACCCCAACTTTACGAGCCTATTACCTGCAATCTTAATAAGAGCAAGCTGGCAACACGCAGCGATAAAACGTCGAGGGTGATTATCGAAAAGCCCTTCGGCATTAACCTTGATAGTGCAAAGAAACTAAATAAACAACTGCTGCAATACCTTCGAGAGGAACAAATCTACCGCATCGACCACTATCTGGGCAAGGAGTCGGTTCAGAACCTATTGGTAACTCGCTTTTCAAACGGGATTTTTGAACCTATATGGAACCGTAATTTTATTGAAAGCGTGGAGATAACATCCTGCGAAGCATTGGGAGTGGAAAAACGTGGCGGATATTACGATAAGGCAGGCGCATTGCGAGATATGGTGCAAAATCATCTTCTCCAATTAGTCTCATTGGCGGCAATGGAACCTCCGTCAGAAATAAATGCCAATACTATCAGAAATGAAACTCTAAAGGTTATTCAATCGTTGCGTCCTCTTACAGAACAAGATATAAAGGAAAATATTATCAGAGGTCAGTATACTGCCTCAAATATTAAGGGTAAACCGCAGGCAGGATACCGCCAAGAGGAAGGCGTAGACAACAATTCCCGTACAGAAACCTATTTCGCAATGAAATTCTATATCGACAACTGGCGTTGGGCAGATGTCCCCTTTTATTTGCGTACAGGAAAGAAACTGCCTACTAGGGTTACAGAGATTGTTATCAATTTTAAACGTACTCCCCTACACCTCTTCAGCGAAAATAATAAAGCCAATAGAAATCAACTAGTGCTACGCATTCAACCCGACGAGGGTATATTGTTGAAGTTTGGCATGAAAGTGCCGGGCGGAGGCTTCAAAGTGCAAACGGTAAATATGGATTTTAGATATAGCCAACTTGCTGATGCACATATGCCTACCGCTTATGCACGACTGTTGTTAGACTGCTTTCAAGGCGATGCAACCCTCTACACACGTGGCGATGCTATCGAAGAGTCGTGGAAGTTTGTTCAGCCGATTCTTGACTATTGGCAGGCAGATAAGAATATACCAATATACGGCTACCCTGCCGGAACATGGGGACCCGAACAAGCAGAGAGCCTCCGAGAACACGGTGAATGGAGATACCCCTGCAAAAATCTTACAAACGACGGAGAATATTGTGAGCTATGAACGACATAATAATACTAGGAATAGAGTCATCATGCGACGACACGTCGGCAGCAATAATTAGAAACAACAAACTGCTGAGTAACTGCATAGCAAATCAAAGTGTACACGAGAAATATGGCGGTGTTGTGCCGGAACTCGCATCGCGCTCGCACCAACAAAATATTGTGCCGGTGGTTGACCAAGCTATTAAGCAGGCAGGTATATCGCCATCGGACATTTCGGCAATAGCTTTTACACGTGGGCCGGGACTGCTGGGCTCGCTCCATGTGGGAACATCCTTTGCAAAAGGACTGGCAATGTCGTTGGGAGTGCCAATTATTGATGTTAACCATCTTATGGGACACACACTTGCACTTCACATCGATGATGGAAGTGAGAGCTACAATCCGCCACCATTCCCGCATCTGTGCCTCTTAGTGTCGGGTGGTAATTCGCAGATTATACACGTCAAAGACCCTTACACCTTCGATATTATTGGTCAGACCATAGACGATGCCGCAGGCGAAGCCTTCGATAAGTGTGCAAAAGTGATGGGACTACCCTATCCCGGCGGCCCGCACGTCGACAGACTGGCTAAAGAGGGCAAGCCCGACTCTATCGCTCTGGCAAAACCAAATATTGCAGGATATAATTATAGTTTCAGCGGACTGAAAACCTCGTTTCTATACCACCTGAGAGACAACATAAAGGAAAATCCAAACTACATTGATGAAAATAAAGCAAACCTCTGTGCTGCTTTGCAAAAAACGATTGTTGAGACGCTACTTATTAAGCTAAAGAAGGCTGCTAAGGATTATAAAATCAAAGACATAGCTCTTGCCGGCGGTGTATCTGCCAACTCAGGACTAAGGAATGCAACATCAGAACTTGGGGCTAAATTTGGCTGGGATGTGTATCTTCCCAAACTCGCATTTACTACCGACAACGCAGCTATGATTGCCATGGCTGGATACTACAAATACAAAAAAGGAGAATTTTGTAATATTCAAGAACCTCCATATTCCAGAGTGAAAAACTAATACAGCAATGGGATAATATAATGACTTGACAGCTTGGCTCTATACCTTTTTGGCGCAACACACAACTTGCGCACTTATTCCCGAGACTTAAAAGGATTTTATAGAACCTGATGCAGTAAGGAGCAATATTTCACAGCAAGCCCCTTGATAATATTGCCAAGTAATTAAAATTGACTAAGCAATATATAAAACACCTCGTTAAGGAACTATAATAGAACACGTATAAGTTTTATGAATTGTCTCCATCTGTAGGCATAGTGATGCGAAAATATGATTTAAATCTGTATATTTGCGCTGGATATAAGACAATAAATATTAGTAGTTAAACATTAATAGACGGCAAATAATAATTTGACAATAAAACAGCAAAAGCATAAAGCCCATAGCTTACAGCTTATCGCAAAATTATATAAGTATGAAAAACAATGCAGCATTGACATTTGCCCTACTCTTGGTAGCAAACTTTGCTTCCGCCCAAAAGCCAATTTACACGAAAGCAAAGGTGAATACCGTAAATGTTTATCAGAACTCGGCAGAGTTGCAAAACACTACAACATTCACCGTTCCTGAAGGTATGTCGGAAGTCGTAGTTGGGAATATATCAGATAAAATTGATGAACGCTCCCTGCAAATAGGGTTGAGCAATGCAGATGTTACTATTCTTTCGTCGCAATTTACTAATAACTATTCCTCAGATTTTAAAATGGACTTGACAAATCCGCAGATAAAAAAAGTGAGCGATAGTATTAAAATTGTAGAAAACCTACTTGTAAAATCCAATATCGACTTAGAAGCCAACACCAAAGGCATAGAGTTATTAGACAAAAATCAAACCGTGTTGGTGGGAAGTACATCATCTAATGTGGAGCAACTCACTAAACTTGCTGATTTTTACACAAAAAAAAGAGTTGAGCTGGCTAACAAAATAGTTGCTGTCAAAAAAAATAATGAGGACTTGCAGAAACAGTTGACTCGCCTGAGAAATAGTCTTAAAACAAGCGAAGAGAGTAATGCTGAGGAATTTGCAAGCGGTGTTTTAGTGCTGAAAATAAAGAGTAATACTAAGAAAACCCTTAAACTAAACCTTAATTATTTAGCTCATGGAGTTTCGTGGGAGCCTTATTATGAAATTAAAGGGAATAAAATCTCTGAGCCTTTGGAGCTTATGTTTAAAGCTATAGTGAGACAAAATACCGGATTAGACTGGAAGAATGTAAAACTATCTTTAATCAACGGAACCTCGTCGAGAAATAACACTGCACCGACAGTAATGCCTTGGTTCTTGTACTCGCATAACCCAAGTCAGATTACTGAAAGAAGTAAAAAAGAGGCAAGTATGGAGGTAGTTACATTTTCTAATTTTGTTGCTGATGATGCTCTAGCACCTCCACCGGCTTCGGCAGGCTTCAGTATCAATTCTAATCAGCTGAATGTGAGCTATGACGTTGATATTCCTTACGATGTGAGGGCAAATGGCGAGGAGCATCTAATCAGTCTGTATCAGCAAAGTATCCCTGCCGAATATCAGTATTTTACTGCGCCAAACTACAACAATGAGGCTTTTTTGATCGCTAAAATCAAGAATTTCAGCAAGTACGGTTTGGTGTCTGCGCCTGCAAGCATAGTTTTTGAAAATATGTACATCGGCAAAACCTTTCTCAATACATCTGAAACCGAAGACGAATTGGATATTACTCTCGGTAACGACCGCCGCATAAGCATTAAAAGAGAAAATGTCAAAGATAAATCGGGAGAGAAATTTTTGTCGTCATATCGTGAGAAAACAGTTACTTACGACCTCGTTATTCGCAACAACAAAAAAGAAAGTATCGACATCGAAATTAAAGACAGAATACCACTCAGTAATGACGAAAAAATCGAAGTGGAACTTCTGGACGCAAGCGGAGCAAAGAAAGACCGCGAAAAGGGATTTTTGACTTGGACGACAAAAATGTCGCCCGCGGAAACAAAAACTTACAGAGTGAGCTATAAGGTGAAGTACCCTAAAGACTATACGATAAGTAATTTGTAATCAGGGAATATATCAATTTTAAAATCTACAATAGTAGAAATTATTGGTCTTTACTAGACTGTCTACGATGTGATTAAAGGTGATATTATCTACAATAGTAGAAATTATTTGTCTTTACTAGACTTTGTTAAATTCAACACCAAGGGCTTCAATCTACAATAGTAGAAATTATTGGTCTTTACTAGACCCGCCGAGATGTTGAACAGAACGCCCTGGATCTACAATAGTAGAAATTATTGGTCTTAACTAGACTGCAGCCATCAAAGCGGAACTTATGGCGATCTACAATAGTAGAAAAGATTGGTCTTTACTAGACCGGCTGGAAAACCAAGGGCAACACCTGCCATCTACAATAGTAGAAATTATTGGTCTTTACTAGACATGTTAACGCTTCATTATCTCGATATGTATCTACAATAGTAGAAATTATTGGTCTTTACTAGACTAGATACTATCATCATCACCTGCTTTAAATCTACAATAGTAGAAATTATTGGTCTTTACTAGACACTTGTACAACATTTCACCGTTTACTTCAAATCTACAATAGTAGAAATTATTGGTCTTTACTAGACTTGCTTTGAACATATATTACGAGTATCGATCTACAATAGTAGAAATTATTGGTCTTTACTAGACACGAGAAACGTCTGAAGTGTTTAATGAAAATCTACAATAGTAGAAATTATTGGTCTTTACTAGACTCTGCTGCAAATATAAGGATATTTTTCTCAGTGGCAATAGGGATGTTGAGAAATCTATAAAAATCTCATTTACCCCACCCCAATATCTTACTAA
>JBKECW010000099.1:0-5501 GCA_047975005.1 Bacteroidales bacterium
AATGTTGTAGTATCAATAAACAGCCTATAGCTTAAAAAGAGGTTTGATGTTTAGGGGCGAAAGCCCACCCACAGAACACTTTCACCTCCTAGTAAATTAGCATGCTCGGCACACCAAGAAAAAGAGAGTATCCTTATCGGGATACCCTCTTTATATTCTCTAAATAAGTAAACAATTACTAATCTATATCCGGTACCGGTTGCGGTGTTGGTGCTGTCGGGTTGTTGTCGCCAACATTTAGAGTTGGGTTCGCCAATATTTCCTTTTCAGGGATAGGCCATAACAATAAATCATCGCCGGCAGGAATGTTAAACACCATTGTAGCATTAGGATAGCCACCGCCTCTGCGGTCAACAGCTTTATTCAGACGCATAATATCAAACCAGTTCAGACCTTCGCCCCAGAGTTCGATACGTCTTTGACGGAATACTTCCTCTTGGATAGTCTCCGGACTACTTGCTGCACACACATAAGCAGGGTCTCTGTACGTTTTTACAAAATTCTCAAGAGTTGACTTGCCATCGCCTCCACTCATAGCTTCTGCTTCTGCTTTAATCAAGTACATTTCTTCTATTCTCATCAAAGGAAGGTCATTTGAATTTATAGATGTTCTAACTACATCTTTATAAGGAGCAAACTTCATTTGCGTATATGGAACACAGCCGTAACGCTCGGCAGTAGCAGCTTGTTCTGTGTTCAAGTTTGCTGATACGGTATCAGCATTCAACCACCAACCTTTACGAGCATCTGTATCAGGAATAGTATTGAATAAGGACTTATTAATTTGCTTACCTCCCGAATAGTTTGCATATCCATAATTCAAGGAGCCCATGTGCGATATCCAGTTTACAATACCTGATGTAACCACATCATCCGACTCAGAAACGACAATACCCCACATCCAGTTTGTCTCATTAATACTCCAGAAACTAGGATTATTAATATCTTCAAAATTAGCAGGTGCAGATGATGAATTATCAATAGCCAACTTCGCATCAGCGGCAGCAGCTCCCCACTCCTGCATTGTCAGTTTTATTCTTGCACGGATTCCGTAGGCAACCGATAAATCTATATATCGTTTATCGGCACGAGTAACTCCACCTTTAGCGGCAGACTCTAATAACTCGACAGCTTTGTCGATATCAGACTTAATCAATGCATACACTTCTTCCACAGTAGAACGAGGTGCACCACCTGCAATAGCAACTTCCTCAGCGTTCACATCTGTAATGATAGGTACACATGGTTTTGACTGGTTGCCAACATAATTAAACTGATACAATTGCGCTAGAATCCAATAATCAAATGCACGTATTGCAAGCCCTTGTGCCAAGTTGTATTGCAGTGTTGCATCTTCCACATCAGGGCTTATTGAGCCAATAAGGTTATTTGCAGTGTAAATACTAGAATACATATTATTCCAAATAATCTGACACTCATACGAAGTTACAGACCTGTCAGTATAGTCTAGATTGTTCCCTGTCCAGTTGTATCCATTGTCACTCGAAACAACATCATTTCCATTAGCATCAGTGAAGAGCATTAAAGAGGGATAACCAAAATCATTATGTCTGCTGCGACCTAGTGCGCTGTAATTGGGCATATACTGAGAAAATTGTGAGAATATTGCATTTACTCCTGCCGCTGCCTTTGATGGATCATTCTCTACCACGTCTTCCTTCTGACTGCCCGTAACAATATCATCCTCAGGAAGTGTATCTAAATCTGCACACCCTACAAATATCAATGGCAACAATGCCAATAGGATGTATATATTTTTTCTATTCATTATTTTTGCTTTTTGATATTAATTTTTAGAATGTCAAATTTATACCGCCCGATAAAGTTCGGATTGGGCTGTAGGTGGCAGTTGTTGCCGTGGTATAGCTCTGACGAGGATCTAAGCCTTTTCTGCTTGATAATAAAGCTACATTGTCAGCAGAGAAATAAACACGAATCTTGGCTATCTGCCATCTTTCAACAAGCTCTGTCGGCAAAGTGTATCCTAGCGTTATATTATTCAAACTTAAATAGTTTGAGCTAGTCAACCAGCGAGTGGATGTCGAATTTGAATATTTGTCGTTAGCATTTAGTCTTGGAATATCCGTAATCGTGTTTTCAGGTGTCCATGCATTAGCGATATCATTATGCCAGTTAGTTCCTGCATTGCTTGAAGCCCCTCCATGCATAAGTCTAGCATATCCGCTGTCATATATTTTACCTCCCAGCTGATAGGAACATTGTACAGAGGCATCAAAACCATAAGCCCTGACAGTTGTACCAAAACCACCATAAATATCAGGCATCAAATCATCAGTTCCAATTTTAAAGGATTGAGCAGTAGCATAATCATTGGTTGTTATTTTGTTTCCATCCTTATCTTCAGACCAATATAAAGCCTCTCCGGTTTCCTCGTCTACACCTGCATAATCAACTAGGAACATTCTGTAGCGAGACTCTCCTTCTTCGTAAATATAGCTTCCATCAACATAGCTCCCACCTAGGTCTTCGCTAAGTTTGTTAATTTTATTCCTCACAGTAGTTGCATTGACATTAAAGTCCCAGTTAAAGTTGTCTTTACTCATTATGTTCCATATTATATTGAGTTCAAGTCCTGAGTTCGTCATCGACCCTATATTCATAGGAATCTTAGTATAGCCGACACTACCTGCCACAGGCTTGTAATAAAGCATATCCGACGACTTGCGACCAAAATACTCTACGCTACCTGACAACCTATTGCGTAAGAAAGCATAATCAACCCCAATATTATATGAGGAAGAGGTTTCCCAAGTCAGATTTGGATTTCCTTTGTAATACAAGGTTCCATCAGAGAAAACTCCATCAGCACCAGTTACAGAATACTGATCTTGCCACGCATAAAAGTTTCCAACATCGTCATTTCCTTGCTGCCCATAGGAGGCTTTTAGCTTCAACATATCAATCCAAGTCGCATCACTCATAAATTCCTCATTACTAATCATCCACGCTGCACTAGCCGACCAGAAATTTCCCCAACGATTATCGGGGCTAAAGCGAGACGACGCATCACGACGGAAAGATGCATTAGCAAAATAAGTATCTCTCAAAGAATAATTTACACGAGTAAAAAATCCCTCAGTAGCATAGGTATTTCTATTGCCTCCTGCGGTTTTGTTATCAATGACATTATCCAAATAGAAGTTGTCGGGATTATAGAGATTCTGACCATTCGCATCAGCATACAACTTTGCATAACTATATCCATCATAGCCCGCAGTAATGTCTATATTGTGTTTTTCTTTTATCGTGAACAGATAGTTTGCAATATACTGTTGATTAAACCCTGTTATACGAGTTTGTCGGAATGTTGCGGTTCCTCCATATTGAGCACTCTGCCCCATATATGCATTTCCTAACCTATCATAACGGGTATTGTCCAAGTTGAAACCATATCTTGCAGTAAGAGTAAGTCCCTTGAGAGGCGTTATCTCTGCATAGGCTGATGTTTGAAGCATATCAGACAGATAACGAGCCTTATTATACATTAAGTCTCCTGCGGGATTGGCAATTTGCATAAACGAGCGACTACTATTGGTACTCACGCCATCACCATAATCATATACGTTTCTCCCACCATTCTGCATTATTTCGTTTGACTCCGGATCACGTACATACATTGGATATACAGGAGCAATAAAGTTTGCAATAAAGAATGCGTTACCACTTGATGACGAGTTGGCAGAATTTTGATCTCTAGGGAAAGAACTTTCTGAATTAGAATAATTTACGTTTGCACTAACTTTCAGCCAATCTTTCAGTTGTTGTTCTCCCTTGAAACGACCCGATATACGTTCAAACCCTGAGCCGTCAATAATACCTTGATCGTTTAGATATCCAAGAGAAATATAATAATTTTGTGCTGCTGTACCACCTGACATTGACAAATTATACTCCTGTCTTGGGTTATTACTGAAAGTCTCATCACCCCAATTGTCTGGGGTGTAGTAGTACTTACCATCACTATATCCTAATTTTGCGTTTGAATTAATCTTTCCATCCATACCTATCAAGCTCTCACCCGATGGTAATGTATATATCTGATACCCATAACCTCCCTCTTCATTTTTTATCAAGGTTTCATTGGCATATTTATTAGCTTCTTCGGGGGTATACCCTAAATTGTAAATTCCTGCATTATAGATTGCCTGATATGCCTTTTCTGTATAGCGGTCAGCACTAGTAAACACATCATAATTATTAATTGCGCGAGAGTTCATTCCGAGTTTCATGTCAAAGTTTATCTTAGCTTTGCCCTTCGACCCTTTCTTCGTAGTAATCATAACAATACCATTCGCACCACGAGCACCATAGAGGGATGTCGAGGCCGCATCTTTCAACACCGTAACCGACTCAATATCGGATGGATTTATAGAGGAAAGAACGTCTGTAGATTGTACTCCCGAACCACCTTGAGGTCTTAAATCTCCATCCAAAGGCACACCGTCAACAATATATAAAGGATTAGTCCCTGCATTTATTGAACCTACACCTCTAATTCGTATCTTTCCCGAAGTTCCCGGCTGACCATTGTCGTTTAGCACCTGCACTCCGGCAACAGCTCCTGACAGCGCATTTGAAACATTTGAGACCTGTCGAGTTTCAATTGCCTCGGCTTTCATAACGCCGACAGATCCTGTAAACGACCCTTTGGTAGAAGTACCATAAGCAACCACAAGCACCTCGTCTAAATTACCGACATCGCTAGCCAGCTGCACATCCATTTTACTCCCACTTATTGGGACTGTAAGAGTTTTCATTCCCACATAGGAGACTTTCAAGGCTTTTGCTCCTTCGGGTAAGTTCGTGATGGAGTATTTACCATCCACATCAGTAATAGAGCCTACTATTGTTCCGTCTACAACAACTGTAGCACCAATGATTGGCTCTCCTCGTTCTTTGTCGGTGACTGTTCCACTCACCGATTTTGTTTGTGCCCATCCTATATGGGCGATAGTTAGCAACAAAGCTAAACTTAGTAAAAACTGCTTCATATAAACCATTTTAAGTTACATTTCAAAAGCAAATATACAAACAAAACTACAGAAAACAAGCACGAACAAATAAACACTAACATAAATATTTTCTATCACCGAAGCCCTTCCCCAACACAAACATCTAGCAATTAGTTAGTAAGCTCAGCAATCAAATTAATACTATTTAAACACAGCTTCTTCCAATTTGACAATTGGAGGTCTACACCATATTTCATTTACAACAACATTTGTACTAAATGGGAAATAGCTCTACATATATATATAGTGTCTAGATTGCAGTCAATGGACAACCTCCATCTTAATTGGATGGGGACTAATATAATAATCTTTAGTCCTAAGTTTACACACTCATTAGATATCGCATATCAAAATAAACCTACTGCCAATCCTTTCAAATTAAAAGCATATAAACATTATTATCATAATTAGCACTCACCACAATTCAATAATTCAACAATTCAACAA
>JBKECW010000100.1:0-7791 GCA_047975005.1 Bacteroidales bacterium
AAAATGCACTTGCAGTATGTACACCTCTTTTATAATGCTCTTTAATCCCATCGCTTATTAAGATTATAATTGAGGGCGCAATTTAGTAAACTTATTTTAAATAGCCTGATAAAAACGACACTATTTGTTAATTTTAAATTGATTTTGCGTGGTTAATTCTGAATTGGTGCTTAATGCCCTTGCATAAGGTATATATATAAAATATTGACATTAGCTCTTGAATAAGTCAAGTAATCTTAGTATCAATATTCAAAATTATATATCTTTGTTGGCTACTAGGAGATTAAGATAATATTAAATACAAGATATAATGAGGACAATACAACTATTACTATGCATTCCCTTGCTGACTTTGGTGTTTGCCTGTCAGAGTTCAGAACAAGAAACGAAAGCACCGAACATTGTGCTTATCCTTGCGGATGATTTGGGATACGGAGATATTTCAATTTTTAATGAGAAGGGAAAAATTACTACTCCATATGTAGACAAGCTGGCTAAAGAGGGAGTGATGTTTACTGATGCGCATACAAGTTCATCTCTTTGTACGCCAACACGTTATAGTATTGTTACTGGGCGATATAACTGGCGTTCAACCCTGAAAAACGGTGTCTTGGGGGGATTTAGTAAGGCTCTCATAACTCCCGACAGAATGACAATGCCTAAGTTTTTGCAAGAGCAAGGATACAAGACGGCTTATTTTGGCAAGTGGCATCTGGGTTGGGACTGGGCGATTCCCGAAAACGATTCGACAGAGCTGGGCAAAATTGCTGTACTTCCCGAGGTCGATTACTCCAAAGCTGTCGGTAATGGTCCGAAAACTCGTGGCTTTGATTATAGCTACGGCTTCTGCGGCTCTTTGGATATGGCTCCCTATGTGTGGGTTGAAAACGATATGCCAACAATGGTACCTACAAAAATGACAGTAGACAAAGGCAAACAAACATGGTGGCGAGAGGGACCTACTTCCGATGATTTTGACCATCACCAAGTCCTGCAAACAGTAACCGCCAAGACAGTAGAATACATAAATGACAATGCTGACGGAGATAAACCATTTTTTGTGTATATGCCTCTGCCTGCACCTCATACACCGATTCTACCTTCCGACGAGTTTAAAGGAAAAAGCGGTCTGGACAATATATACGGCGACTTCGTAATGATGGTCGACGATGTGGTAGGACAAGTAATGAAAGCTCTTGAAGAGAAAGGAATTGCAGATAATACTATGGTGATTTTTACAAGCGACAACGGATGCTCGCCTGAGGCTGATTTTAAGCAACTTGCCACCAAAGACCATAACCCTAATTATGTGTTTAGAGGACATAAAGCCGATATATTCGAGGGTGGACACCGAGTTCCCTTTGTGGTGCATTGGCCTGCAAAGGTTAAGCCCGGAAAATCGTCGGAACTGGTGTGTACTACCGACTTTTTTGCCACTTTTGCAGATGTGCTGAAGGCAGCTATCCCCGACAATGCAGCAGAAGACAGTTACAGCTTTCTTAAAGCAATGGGAGTTAAGTCCGATGCAGAACAACGTTCGTCTATTGTTCATCATTCTGCAAATGGCTCTTTTGCATACCGAAAAGGAAAGTATAAAGCTATTTTCTGTCCGGGTTCGGGCGGATGGTCTATGCCTAGACCAAATTCAAAGGAAGCTAAAGCATTGCCTCCTGTTCAGTTATACGACTTGAATGCCGACATTTCGGAACAAAACAATTTACAAGCTGAACATGCTGACATAGTTGAACAATATCGCTCAGAGTTGACTGACATTTTTAAAAATGGAAGAAGTACCAAAGGTGTACCTCAAACCAATGATGGCACGGAGAATTGGGAGCGTCTAAATACGTGGATGAAAGTTAATTAAATCTATAAGATGCATATTTGGAGAGTGTTTTGTAACATTCTTGCAGGAATAAGGTCTATTTGTGTATGGAGACATTACGACTAGAAGGAATAAATAAGAGTTATAAGATAGGCAAGGGCAGTCTGCATGTGCTGAAAGGTGTTGATTTGACTATCAATCAAGGTGAATTTGTTTCGATAATGGGGTCGTCGGGTTCGGGAAAGTCTACATTGCTTAATGTTATTGGCATCCTAGATAGTTATGACTCAGGTTCTTACTATCTTGAGGAAAAGCTTATAAAAAAACTCAGCGAAACGCAGGCGGCTAAAGCTCGTAATAATATGCTTGGCTTTGTGTTTCAGTCTTTTAATCTTATCAACTTTAAGAATGCGATGGAAAATGTTGCTCTTCCCTTATATTATAAAGGTATAGGTAGGAAAAAACGCAACAACATGGCTCTTGATATGCTTGAAAAAGTGGGACTTAGAGAATGGGCATATCACCTTCCTTCGGAAATGTCGGGAGGACAGAAACAAAGAGTTGCCATCGCTAGGGCATTGATAACCAAACCAAGTCTTATACTTGCTGATGAACCTACAGGAGCCTTAGATTCTAAAACTTCTGTTGAGGTGATGGAACTCCTAACGGAAATAAATAATCAGGGCAATACGGTTGTGATTGTTACTCACGAAAGAGATATTGCAGAAATGACCCACCGCATTATCCACATTAGGGATGGAGTGATAGGAGAAGATGAAAGAGTGATAAAATAGACCAACCATGTTTACAATGCTGATAGAAATGCTGAAGGAGGTTTTCATTACGATGAAAGCCAACAAACTTCGTACTTTCCTTACGGGTTTCAGTATTGCATGGGGTATTTTTATGGTTGTCATTCTCATCGGCGCAGGCAATGGCTTTAAAAATGCAATTGAGGAGCAGTTTAAATCGAGCGGTACGGCGAATATCATATATACAAATCCGGGTATTACTTCCATAGCGGCACACGGTTATCCAAAAGATAGAAAGATTAATTTTGACACAAGAATGGAAGGTATGCTCGTCGATAATGCTCTGTCGGAGGAGAGTACCCCGAGGGTGTTTCTCGGCTCTAAGCTCATAAGATACGGTGAACAATATGGCTCTTTTTCTTTGGTCGGCAGCAATAAAATGTATACAAAAACTGAGAGTGTGGCTGTGTCGGCAGGGCGTTTTATTACTGACCATGATATAAAAACAAGGGCTAAGGTGGTGGTACTCGGCGACCTGATAGCTCAAAATCTGTTTAAAGATTCTACTACAAGCGGAAAAAATAAATCGAGTGGAAAGCTGCAAGACAATACACCGAAGGAAGATGAGTTTGACGGCTCAGTAGCGGTGGGCAAAAAGGTGATGATTGATGGGATATATTATACCGTTGTGGGTGTAGTAATCAATACGCAAGGCGGCAGGCAGGTTGATGATGCTCTTGCTCCTATCTCCACGATGCAGAGCATTTATCAGCTCTACGACAAAATACATAATCTTGCCATTATAGCTCCTCCGACAACGAAGAGAAAGGATGCTGAGGAATATGAAAAACAGGTGGTTAATAATGTTGCCAATCTTTATAAGTTCGACAAGAAAGACGATAGCGCTTTGCGCAAATACAATAAGTTAGACGACTATTTGCAGACAATGTCTATTCTTAGCAGCATAAATATGTTTTTTGTGATTATCGCCTTAGGTACTTTGTTTTCGGGCATTGTTTCAGTTAGCAATATTCTGATTATCACTGTGAAAGAGCGTACAAAAGAAATTGGCGTAAGAAAGGCACTCGGCGCAAGACCTAGTTCGATAGTGCAGTTGGTGGTGTTGGAAGCCGTATTGATAATCAGTTTCTTCGGAATTTTAGGTATGTCCATAGGAGTATTGATATTAGAACTAGTGAATTATTTATTGCAGCAGTCTGTGTCGAGCGGACAAGTGTCGTTTTTGAAAAACCCCTCGATAGAGTGGCAAATGGCTGTGGGTGCGCTTGTAATACTTATTGTTGCAGGCTTATTTGCCGGATATATGCCTGCCAAAAGAGCATCGTCCATAAGACCGATTGAAGCATTAATGGAAGAATAAGATATGTTTGAAAGAGACCTTTGGAAGGAAATATTTTATACCATACGTCAGAATAAACTGCGGAGTTTTCTGACGATGATGGGTGTGTTTTGGGGTATCTTTATGCTTATTATCCTTTCGGGTGCGGGACGTGCTTTTGAGAATGGATTTAAAAATCAAATAAAAGGACTTGCCACAAACTCCGCTTTCTTTTGGGTGCAGACTACAACCGTTGATTACAAGGGGTTTAAGCGTGATAGGTTTTGGACTATGGATTATAGAGATGTGGAGTATATCTCGGAGAAAATTCAGGGTGTAAAATCGGTAGTGCCTCGCAGTCAGGTGGGGCCTGTGGGTGATGTCCCAAACGTCAACAGAGCGCAAAGGTCGGAGTCCTACACCATTGCAGGCTGCTTGCCGGCATGGAGAGACCTTTTTTATTTTGATATCACAAAGGGACGTTATCTAAATAGTCTTGACGTACAGCTAAAAAGAAAAGTATGTGTTATCGGTATTGAAGTATACAACGCCATGTTTGAGGCAGGCGAAGACCCTATCGGAGAGATGATACAGCTTTCGGGTGTATATTATCAGATAGTCGGAGTGAAAAAAGCATTTGGTAATATCAATACAGAGTCTATCAACAAAGATATAGACGTGCCATTAACCACTATGCAACAGGCATATAACACAGGGGATAAACTGTATTTCTTTGCTCTCGTGGCAAAGGATAATGTCGATGTAAGCAAGGTTCAGAAAGAAACGATAGCATATCTGAAAAGAGCTCATACCATTTCGCCGGACGACAATATGGCAATAGGCTCTGAGAATTTACAACAGCAACTGAATATGTTCAGCGTACTGTTTATTGGGATTTTTATTCTGACGTGGATAGTGGGTAGCGGTATGCTCCTTGCTGGGATTATCGGCATCAGCAACATAATGGTATTTATTGTCAAAGAAAGGTCGAAAGAGATTGGAATACAACGTGCTCTCGGTGCAACGCCAAATGTTATAATTAAGCATATCGTTATTGAAAGCCTTTTTCTGACACTAGTGGCAGGAGTAATGGGCTTGGCTTTGGGAATCATTCTTCTCTATGGCTTTGAAATAGTGCTTTCGCAGCAGGAAGGAATGTTTTTTGGAACTCCTGAGGTGTCGACGGGCTTTGCAATATCTGCACTGATAGTGCTAAGTGTTGCAGGGGTAGTTGCCGGATTTATCCCGGCACGACGTGCAATGAAAATAGAACCTATTGAAGCAATTAGAGCAGAGTAAAAATAATTAGTTAGAGTCCGTCTATAAAGTTCAATATCTGCGTTACGCTCACTTTGCGTATTAGTCATTTACACAAGTAAACTCCTAATTCACAAAGTCTCGCAAGCCTTGGTCTTGAACTTTCTATCTCAGACTCTTGATGTTATGGACAAGCACTAGTTAATGACAATAGCCATTTTGATTGAAAACTGAGAGTGAAAAAATGAAGAATACAAATACACGAACGTCATTGCGAGCGATAGCTAAGCAATGACAGATGATTAAAAACAGCAAAAGCATAAAGCCTATAGCTTACAGCTTATTGCAGAAATATAAACAGATGAAAAAAGCAGTAAACATATTATTGTGGGTCATAGCAATAGGTATCATAGTTGGTGCTGCTGTTGTTATGATAAAGAAGTCGCAAAAAAAGAGCGACAGGTACGAGATTGTAAAACCTGAAAAAGGAGACATAAATATCTTCTCCATTTCTACCGGGTCTATTGTTCCTCGCAAGGAAGTGGAAATAAAGCCTCAGGTATCGGGAATTGTCGACAAGCTGATGTTTGAACCGGGAGCTATTGTCAAAAAAGGCGATATTATTTGCAGAGTGAAGGTAGTACCCGACATTGCAACCCTCAACTCAGCAGAGGCACAGGTGCGACAGGCTAAAATTCAGGAGAAAGACACCAAAAGAGACTACGAAAGACAGCAGGCTCTCTACGAAAAGAAAGTTGTCTCTTTGGAAACATATCAAAAGTCAGAAATAGCCTTCGACATGGCAGTGCAACAACGTAAGGCTGCCGAAGAGGCTGTGGAGATTATCAGAGACGGAGTGGCGCAAAGCAATAAGGGAAGTACCAACACCAACATACGGGCTACTATCAGCGGTATGATTTTGGATATTCCCGTCGAAGAGGGTAACAATGTAATTATGTCAAACAACTTCAACGACGGTACTACCGTTGCCATCATTGCCGATATGAACGATATGATTTACGAAGGTAATATCGACGAAACGGAAGTGGGAAAGTTGAAAAGCGGCATGAAAATGGAACTCTCGGTAGGTGCTTTGAACAATGAGACTTTTGATGCAGAGCTTGAATATATATCACCCAAAGGCGAGTCTGTGAGCGGTGCCGTGATGTTCGAGATTAAGGCAAAAGTGGTACTTAAAGAAGACCAATTCATCAGAGCAGGATATAGTGCCAACGGCAAAGTGATTGTCAGAACTCTCGAGGATGTACTGTCAATTCCGGAGGGGGTTGTCAGCTACGAAGCCGATTCTTCCTATGTGGAAGTATTGAAATCCGACGAAGATGGACTACAGTCTTTCGATAAGAGAAATATCAAATTGGGAGAGTCCGACGGTATTAATGTCGAAGTATTGTCGGGAGTGAAAGAAGACGAACAGTTGAAGGGTAACATAATTCTTGAATAGCTATGCGTATAAAATGTTTACTATTTGTTCTTGCCGCCTCATTATCAGTGGCTAATGCGCAGGAGGCGTGGGATTTTAATAAATGTGTGGAGTATGCCTTGGAGCATAACATAAACGTGCAGCAAACTGAGCTGTCGCTCGAAAATAGCAAGCTCATGGAAACGCAGGCGAAGAACAACAAACTGCCCAGCCTGAGTGCAAATCTGTCGGAGTATCTTAACTTTGGAAAAACCTTAGGACCCGATAATGTGTATTATGACATCAACTCCAGCTCGCTGTCGGGAAGTCTTAGTGCATCAATGCTTATATGGAACAACTCCAGACTGCACAATCTGCTGAAACAGCAGACTCTAGTGGTCCAGTCGAACGAGGAGCTTCTTAAAAAGGTGCAAAACGATATCAGTCTAAATGTTGCATCAGCATTTTTGGATGTAGTGCTCGCAAAGGAGCTCTTGGGAGTATCTAAGGAGCAGATAGAAATTACTAAAGGACAGCTTAAACAAACGCAAACACTTGTTGACGGTGGCAAAGAAGCAGAAAGTAAAATCTATGAAATAAAAGCACAACTTGCCAGCGAGCAACTTGAAATAGTCAATAGGATTAATAATCTCAGAATTGCATATCTGTCATTATATCAGTTACTAAACTTGGAAGATGGAGTGAGTTTTGAGATTGAGACTCCCGATTTCTCAAACCTTATGATTTTAGAGCCTGAGCAAACAGGGAATATCTATAATAGTGCGCTGTCGTTTTTGCCGGAAATTAAGCAGGCAGAACTCGACATCGAAAGTGCCAAACAAGATATAAAAATAAATAGGAGCAGCATGTACCCGACTTTGGGCTTCGGAGCAAGCTATAACAACCAATACAACGACTACAGCGGAACCAATACAGCAAAACAGAGTTTTGGCGACCAACTAAAAAGCAATCAGCGATATGGCTTTGGTGTACAGCTTAATATCCCGATTTTTAGCCAGTTTTCTAATAGAACCCAGATGAAGCAGGCTGAAATAAATGTGAGAAATAAAGAGCTTGACTTGGAAAACCAGAAACTCTTGCTACGAAACACGATAGACAGAGCAAGAACCGATGCTAAAGCTGCCTACGACACCTACAATGCTAATGAGCAAGCACTAGAGGCATTTGAGAAGAATTT
>JBKECW010000007.1:0-2460 GCA_047975005.1 Bacteroidales bacterium
AAATACAGGAAACGGCTTGTTTGACTTGTGTGTCTTCTTTGAGAGTTCTTGCCATGCTTTGTCTGTATCAACACTTTCATACACCTCGTTGCGTGCCTCAAAGTTCTGACGACTGCTTATGCGCTCAATAAGTTCCCTATTCCTCGTAGCCTCTTGCTCCCACGATTTCAGCCTCTCTTCCTCAGAAGCTCCCATCTTCGAGATAATTCTCTGTGCAATGATTCTTGCCAGCTCAAATATGTTCTGTATTCTATTCATTAGCATTCACTCTCTACTATTATATCTAATAAAAACAAAAAGAGGGTGAATGAGAATGTGATAATTGATATCACGATACTGTGATGCCGTAATACTATGATGCAACAGCCTTTATTCAATTAAAAATTGTGAGTTGAAAATACAATGTTGAATTGTTGAAAAACACAAACTGTAAGCATAGTGCGCATTGCAATAATTACTTGTTAAGGCTAGTAGCTCTCAGGTGAACATTGCAAAAATTAGCGGCATTAGAAAAGCATAGTCTTTCAAGTCTTCCCTTAAAGTTTTATATGCATGCTTCTTTAAGGTCTTAACCGTATTTATGGATACACTAAGCTCTTCTGCAATTTCCTGATTTTTATAGCCTCTCAATCCCAACTCTATGATGCTCCGACTACGAACTGGCAGTGCCTCAACTGCATTATAAACAAGCCTATAAGCCTCTTCCTCAAGCACCTGTTCGTACCAATAATCTTCGCTGTCTAGCCCTCTTTTTAATATCTCGGCGTGCAGACCTTTTAATTTAAGATGGTTCAGACATTTGTTTTTTACCGTTTTATAGAGATAGCCTTTCAAATAATCAAGGTTCTCAAATTCTCTTGCCCCCTCCCAAAACACAAGAAACGAGTCCTGAGCGATGTCCTCTGCCACATCAGTTTCCTGAATATACTTACGTGCAAATACACACAAGGAGGGATAAAAACTCTCGAAGAAACCTTTGAGGGACTTGGAGTTTCGCTTATTTAGACCTTTTATTATTTTCTTTTGTGGGTTCATGAATACAAGTCAATCGTTACTTTTTATGCCCAAAACTAGACAGAATGACAATCTTAGAAATTACAAACTTGTTAAATCATGCCTGCTAAAACACAAGCAACTATGTATCAAATAATTAACCCGACATTCCTCTCTTATAGCCATGCAAGATTAATTTCACCCGACCAAGATATTAAATTAAAATGAACTCGCACGCATAATGCACAAAAAAATCTCCAAGAAGCCACATATTTATGAAACCTTTACAGATACATGATTTTTATTACCTGAAAGGTTTAATGAATCAATTTATAGTTATAATAGAAAAACTGGAGAGTCAATACACCTCATTAGAGGCTATATATTGATTATACTGCCCTACCAAAGCTCGTACTGCCAATTCGGAGGCAAGAGAATAACTTGCAGATAGTCGAGGCTGTATTGAAAGGCTTCGATACTGATACTTTGTATTTGGAAAGAACTGCGTAGTTAAAGGAAATTTCTGTATTCAGCGAGTTTAGAACAATATTGAGAGGCTTATACACAACGACTAAACGTAGCTACTGCGAAAAAATCACCCTTGCAGACATAATACCAGTAATAAAACTCTCGTCCTCAATAGTTCATTTTTTCTTTTTCAATCTCAAAACTTATTCCAAAAGGCTTGCCTATTATCTCAAGAACATCCTTCGGAGACTTGTCTTTTGAAAAATTTCCAGTGTAAAGATAATCTAATTTAGAATCCGTAGAAACTTTGATGTCATATTGTCGCTCAACCTCTTTTACAACATCTGACAATGAAACCCCAACAAAAGAAAACTGCCCTCGTGTCCAGGCAACAGCCTGACTCACATCTATTTAGTCGCTCACTTCTGAAACTGAGTTCTGCATATCTACCTGCATATTGGGAGTGAGAATCACATTTTTACTCCCTAGAATATCCGCTCTACATCGCTGATGCTAAGCCAGCCCTGATTGCCATCGGACAACTGAACTTCGTACCATTCGCCAACCTTATCCACGATTTTTACCTTTAAGCCCTCGTGGATGATAAACAAGTTTGTGGAAGTGGCAGTAGGACTGCTCTTCACCTGTACTCGCTCGCTCATAACTATCGAATAGGGATTGTCGGTGCGAGAACGTGCCTGCTCCAATGCCATGTTTATGGAGACTCCCGTGAGTATCAGCACCAATAATCCTAATAAGAAAAAGATACGTCGCACAGACACTCGTCGAGACATGATGAAAATCATGGTGCAGACTAGTGCTATAAGCAAGAATGTATAAGCAAAAACACTCCAAAGATTGGACGACACCTGCTTAGACACATCACTTTCCCATTTCTCGAAAAAAGGACGCTGAACCTCGCCTACAAGATCCACTATCTTTGTGTTGGCAAGGCGTAGATTGTGCCTAGCATTCTCATTGCCGGGTTTAAGAACCAAT
>JBKECW010000101.1:0-2815 GCA_047975005.1 Bacteroidales bacterium
GTTTGAGGGCTACGACCACGAGGAAATATCGGAAATACTGGAAATAAATAACGCTACGTCAAGAACGATTTTGACAAGAGCAAAGATGAATTTGAGGAAGTTTTTGAGTAAAGATGAGCTAATCATCAGCGATTAAAGAAGGAGGATAAAATGGACAAGTTTGATAAACAACTGGAAGAATATATCGGGAGTAACAAAGAGCAATTGGAAGAAGATGCACCGCAGGGACATTTCACGAGGTTCAAAGAGCGGCTGGATGCAGAAAAACGTGGCAAAGCAGCAAGGCGCTTTTCTTTGAGAAGATATTGGCAGGTGGCGGCAGCCTTGCTTATTGGCTTTCTTGTAGCAACTCTCATACACATTGAGAAACCCGACGATGCACCCATACAAACAGCAAAGCAATTAATGCTTTCCGACATACTACCCGAATATGCCGAGGCAGAGCATTACTACAACACCTCATCTCAGCAGGGTTTGGGCAGAATTCAGGACTATGTCGACGAGGGCGTATTATCGAAAAGTAAAGAAACAGTGATAAAAGAAGAGCTGGCACAGTTTAACGAAACATACAGCACTCTAATAAAAGAATTGGAAGCCGAGCCTGACGACGAGAGAATAATCAATTCAATTATAAAACTTTATCGCATAAGGCTCAGTGTGATTGAGAGGATTAGTAAAGATTTGGAGCTGGCAAAAGAACAAAAACAAGCACATCATGAAGAAAGTAATATTTAGTATAATAGCAATGTTGTGCTGCCTAATGGCGCAACAATTGCAGGCACAAGAGCTGACAAGGGCTATCAAGATAGCATACAAAGCTAGAGAAATAAGTAAGCTGCTTACATCAGCCCAATTTGGCGACGTTTTTATTGAGCCCTTGATTGATGATTCTATACGTATTAACGTAAACATCACGGCTTACAACAAGAATGAGAAACAAGCTCAACAGATGCTAGATCAAGTCAAGATTGTAGTCGAAAAAACTCAGGGGGCACTAAACGTAACAACCGCAAACCTTCCTAAGTCTACAGGAGGCAAAAGAGGTGGACTATCGGTAGACTACAACATAAAAATACCTATGAACTTAGCTCTTGACATTAAAAACAGGTTTGGCGACGTGAAACTTGCAGACTACCAAGGACAGGGAAATTTCGATGTTAATTATGGAAATCTCAATTGTGATGATATAACAAGCGCCTCAGGCACTACTGTTAACGTGAAATTCGGGAACTGCAATATTCAGTCTGTAACAAATCTAAACGGTCGATTTGAATATGGTGATATTAAAATTGAAAAATGTGGAACACTAAACATTGTCAGCAAGTTTTCTGATGTGGAACTCGGCGACATTGGTTCACTCACTCATAACTCGGGCTACGACGATGTTGAAGTGAACAGTATAAAATCAGCCACGATAGACTCTCGTTTCAGTGATTATTCTATCGGCAAGGCACAAGGCGACCTACGCCTTGATGGCAACTACGGCTCGGTGGTAATAGACGGGATAAGCTCGGGATGCAAAAATGTCAATCTGAATTGCAAATTCGGTTCGGCAACGATAAATATGTCAGGATTTTCCTACGATATCGATGCGAGTACAAAATTTGGTGGACTCAGGCTGTCAGACATCGACGCATCTTTCAGCTCCAAAATCAAGGACGAAAACAACGAGAAAAGCATACGCACCACCATCGGCAACAACACCGACAACAGAAAACTCTATATCCGCAGTGGCTACACAGACGTGCGTATCAAAAATAAATAAGGAACATTTTTAAGTTACATTCAAACAAATACCATTTCTGAGGCTCCTCTTCAGAGTGGTATTTTTTATTTAACTGGGATTCGGAAACTTTTTTCAATGCGTTGATAATCAGCGACATTTTATTTAACTCGGATTCGGAAATCTTGAAATTGGCTAATATTTCGTATCTTTACGGTGATGAGTAAAAAAGGGAATAAGAAGCAGCTGCCACTTTATTGGAAAATCATCATTGGGATGCTTTTGGGAGTAGTATGGTCGATAGCCTCAGTAAGATTTGGCTGGAACGAGTTTACCACAGATTGGATATCTCCATTTGGGACTATTTTTATCAATCTTCTGAAACTCGTTGCAGTGCCTTTGGTCTTGTTTTGTATCATATCGGGAATAGCGAGCATGGGCGACCCCAAGATGCTTGGTAAATTGGGAGTACGCACATTGCTGACTTATTTCCTAACGACCTTATTGGCTGTTACAGTAGGACTTGTACTTGTAAATCTTCTTTCTCCGGGGAAGCGGGTAAGCGAAGATGCTCGCATCGACAATAGGATTAGATATGAGTTATGGGCACAATCAGAAAATATTAAAATCAAAGATCATTTGAGTTTCTCGTCCGACCCCAAGTATTCGATTAATTTAGACAGAGTTACACAAGACAAATCGGAGAACAACCAGACAGTTGAAGAAAAAATACAAATAGCAAAAAGCACAAAAAGCGAAGGTCCATTACAGCCATTGGTTAACGTGGTTTCCGATAATATCTTCCTGTCCTTGTCGGACAACAGCAGTATGCTGAAAATTATTTTCTTTGCTATCTTGTTTGGAGTATCGGTAGTTTTTCTGCCAAAGGATAAGGCTAAGCCCATCACAAGAATATCAGACTCGCTAATGCAGGTATTTCTGAAAATGATGGAAATAATAATGCGAGGCGCACCTTTCTTTGTGTTTGCCCTTATGGCGGGAGTAATAACAAGTATGGCAAACGAGAGTTTAGCGAATATAGCGAGCATATTTGGGGTATTGAGTTGGTATGCTGCCACTGTCATTATCGGA
>JBKECW010000102.1:0-3189 GCA_047975005.1 Bacteroidales bacterium
ACATACCATGTAATCGTAGACATTCCCGAGACAGAAATTGAGCGAATGTCTAACTTTTTTGACGAGCACGAGGGAAAGGCAAGTTTCTACATAGAACCTTATATTCCGGAGTATGTGAGGCAGATAAAATTATTTTTAATAAACGGCGACGACAAGATGGAAGTAAACCTTGCGCCACACGAAGTTTTTATTTGGGATTAAAACATAAATTATGGTAAGTATAAAATTTGGTAAATATCAACCCACAGTAGAAAAACGTACTACAAAAGGTACAGACTTAATATTGGGAATTTTCTTCGACGGAACGGGCAACAACCGCAAGAATGCACGGGCGAGAAAAATAGCAGGAGGACAAGAGCAGGAAATTGAGGAATACGAAACTAAACAAGACTACATAGATGCCTTTAATAAGAATAAATCAGAAAAGGACAGCAGTTACTACAACGACGAGTCTAACATATCGCGGCTGGAGCAGTATTACGACAAGGACGACAATGATGTGTTTAGAGTGTATGTAGAAGGCATTGGTACAAGAAGTCTAGACCGCGACAGCGGCAGAGGGCTAGGCACAGGAGGGGGTGAAACTGGAATTAGAGGGAAAATAAAAGACGGCTGTAAGACTATTGCAGAGAAGATGAAAAAAGTTGCAATTTGGGATAATGCTACAAGCTCAATGCTCATCAACAGTCTCACCTTCGATTGTTATGGATTTAGCCGTGGGGCAGCAGCAGCGCGTCATTTTGTATATCAGGTTAACAAGGGCAAGCAGGGCTACTTGGGCGAAGCTTTGGAGGAGCAGAACATAGTAGTAAAAAAAATCCATATCCGTTTTGTCGGGCTATTCGACACTGTTGCCTCTTACGGATTGATACACACCGGCGATACTTTTCAGCTGAAGTTAGACCATCTTCGTCATGCCGAAAAGGTGGTGCAGCTGACAGCCCAAGACGAGATTCGTTATAATTTTGACCTGACCGACATAAGAAGTGCAGGAAAGAAAGGGCTTACCATCACACTGCCGGGAGCACACTCCGACATTGGAGGCGGATACATGGAAGAATTTACCGAACGCAACATGCTGCGCGACAAAGGCATTATAAACGATATTTTTTATAGAAAAGGAGGTATCGACTTAATGAAGTATTATTATATGTTGGAAGGATGGTATACCGAAGATCAGTTCGACAAGGGCTGGATTGAAATCGGCGGACATAGGTTCAACAAGCTCTTTGTCAATCGAACTATAAGCAACAAATACAGTGTTATACCCCTGCAAATAATGGCTCGCTTCTCTGATGAGAGTAAGGCAAAGATAAACATGACCAGATTACTTGAGTACTTCAACACCAACGACAGTGATCTCCTCACAGAGATGCACAGCAGGATAAACAAAGCCATTGAGGTCGGTATGCAGAACGACAGAGTGAACAAAATTGCAGCAAAAGCTAGAGAGCTTGTCAATGATTTTAAAGACGATGACATCCCGGATATTGTCGACAAAGCACTAGGTAGAGGCATATTGGGCGACGAAGCTAGAGAGATACTGGAAAATAGTGTTATTGAAAAAGCCATACAAAAGGTAGCAGATTTAGTGGAGCGTGTGATTAGGCAAGTGTTTAAGTTTAAGGTGATAGAGTGTATCCCCTTCGACAGAGAACGCAATATCAGAGAACGAGGGGAGTCTGTTGTCGACAAATTTATTGATAGTATAGATATCACTAACAGTTATCCTTACACTTTTGATTATTATTTAATGTATAACGACAATGCAAAAAATCTTGTAAACGAGTATGAATCCCTATGCTCTATCTGTGATATTTTCAAATTAAAGAAAACGAAGAAGGAATTGAATAATAGATATAAACGCCTTCAATTCTACAGTAAGGAACAGGCTGAGGTAAGGAATATTATAAAGTCCCTCGAACAAGATAAAGATCGTCTCAAAGTTAAAAAACATGATTTGCCACCAACTTTAACAGAAGGCGACGATAGTGATAAACGTGCAGATGTCGAGTTGGAAGAAGTAGTTGCAAAGGGCTTTAGAAACTTATCTAAATACCTGCGATATAAATTCTTACATGTGTCGCATCATTATAGAAACTCGGCAATAATATTTGAGCCACACGAACCACAATCAAATTACAAACGCAATATTCAGCGAGGCTAAGAAACACGATAAAATATGACTGAAAAACGAATATACAGACTACAAGAGGGAGATACCGACAAGAGCATAGCCCAAAAGCTTGGAATATCAGAATATGAATTACAGCAATTTCATAATGCTAATTCGAGTCTTCAAGATCGCATCCCTTACAATGGGTTGATTCCTAAGCATTTGAAGGAGATTGTTGTACCTATGCTGCTGGAAAATACTCATTTATCTGAGGAGAGACCAGAATTGGGTTCTCAGAATAGGTTTGAATGTGATTTTAGAGTTTTAGACCATGACTACGGAGTCGTGATACATGTTGGCGATGACAATACTACAACACGGATTAATTACACAGTCTCGATTAAGTGTGTAAAAGAATTTGAGTATATTTACACTTTGGTATTGGATAAAAGGCAGACATATGTGAACAATGCGGAACCGGATTTAATGGTAGAATCGTTGGCAGATGTATTGGGCAGGTCTTTGTTCCCTATCAAAGTTAAGATAGGTAGAGAGGGATGGATAAATAGGATAACAAATCATGATACTATTAGAGAACGCTGGTACGAGGAAGAGGTAAAAATAAGAAAATACTTCAAGTCGGATATAGCAAAGCACTATATAGACAAGACAGGACGTGCATATCAGGATAATAGGTCTATTAACAGAGCATTGAGTCGAGAGTTTTTCTTTGCCTTGTATTTTTCGGGTTTATACGGTAAATATTTCGACAGTATGGAGATTGACAATACACTACGGCTCCCTTTATTCCCTTTTGTTAAGGGGATAAGGTTTGAAGTTAAGCAAAGTCTGATACCTTATCTTAACATCAACAATAATGTATTGATGTTACAACAAGGAGAAGTCGGCGACCCGCGTACCATAGAGGACATAAGACAAGGTAAAGACTTCCATTATTATGAATCGGCATCGCTCAATGGCAATGTAGATATAGAGTATGAGTTTTGTCGGCACACACATGTTATAAAAAGCATAGTTGGCGAGGTAAACTTGTCGGCAGAGGATAAAACAAT
>JBKECW010000103.1:0-73301 GCA_047975005.1 Bacteroidales bacterium
TATTTCACCCTCAGCTCATCCAGCTTAGTTTTCATTCTTGTGGTGATTTCATCGTAGCCTTCTTTGCCGTAGAGGTTATTCATTTCGTGCGGGTCTTCTTCGAGGTCGTATAGTTCCCAAAATTCCTCGGGGTCGTAGAAGCGTATGAGTTTATATCTATTGTCGCGCACGCCGTAGTGCTTCATCACACGGTGTTCGTTGGGATATTCATAGTAGTGGTAGTACAGCGCATCGCGGAACTCGCCTTTTTGCTTACCTGTCAACAGAGGCTTCATCGATTGTCCCTGCATGTCCTCAGGAATCTTCACGCCCGCAAAGTCTAGGAAAGTAGGAGCATAGTCGATATTCTGAACAAGGTCGTGAATCACTTTATGCTCGCCGCCCAAAGCCTCGGGAATCCTTATCACAAGCGGAGTTCTGAACGACTCTTCGTACATAAAACGCTTGTCGAACCATCCGTGTTCGCCCATGTAGAATCCTTGGTCGGAGGTGTACACGATTATCGTATTGTCATATTCGCCAATTTCTTTCAGATGTTCAATAAGCCTGCCGATATTGTTGTCAAGCGACCTCACACAGGCAAGGTAATCTTGCATATATCTTTGAAATTTCCATTCAGTCAGCTCTTTGCCTGATAGCTTTCTTTCCTTCAGGTCGTCTATTATGGGCTGATAGTATGCATCCCAAGCCTTTCTTACGTCAGGATTGAGTTGTTCCAGTCTGTTTTTGTATGCATTGTGGTGTACGGATTTAAACTCCTCGTCGTCCAACATCTTAAGGTCGTAGTCCAGATACATGCTGTTTTCGATATTCAGTTGCTGATGAGCTGCGGCTTTCCTTCCTTCGTAGTTGTCGTAGAAGTTTGCAGGCAGAGGAAATTCCACATCCTTAAATTCCGCAAGAAGCGAAGTGTCGGGCATCCAAATGCGGTGGACAGCCTTGTGATGCACTAACAGACAAAAGGGTTTGTTCTTATCTCGGTTGTCCAGCCAGTCGATACTTTTGTCTGTTACCACATCGGTCACATATCCCTTGCTGCCGACGGTGTCACCGTCTTTGATAAAGTTCGTATTGTAGTAGTTCCCCTGTCCGATAAGGATCTCGTAGTGATTAAAATTCTGGGGTAGACTCCGCAGGTGCCATTTCCCGATTATTGCAGTTTCATAACCGTTTTGTCCGAGTACAGACGGATAGGTTTGTTGCGAAGCATCGAAAGTAACCTGATTAGTAATCATCCCGTTAAGATGGTTGAATTTCCCCGTAAGCATAACAGCTCTCGACGGACCGCAAATAGAGTTGGTAACATAGCTTCTGTCGGCAAGAATCCCCTCGCTTGCCAGAGCGTCAATATTCGGAGTATTGATATACCTGTTGTCGTAGGCACTTATAGTTTGATACGAATGATCATCAGACATGATGAACAAGATGTTGGGACGCTTTGCTTCTTCCGTTTTGGGTTTTGCACATGCTGAGGCTAGCACCAATAGTAATAGGATAAGAGTATTTTGATGTTTCATATATTAAAAATTTTCTATCTCAAAGATAAAATAAATATGGCAATATTTGACTAAATAAAACAATAAAAGCTCTATTTGTCTTTAGTACTAACTTCGTACTGATAGTAGTCGACTGTTACAATATCATCATGTATTTCATAGATAAGGCAGTGCTTCTGATATATGTGTCAAGACCATTGTCCTTTGCGGTCTGCTGTAAGTTGTTCGGGTTTTCCTATGCTGTATGAGGGATGTTCCCGGAGTTCATGTAAACTTACAGTCCTAATAATGATTCTTGCTCTTCTTTGGTCAGTTCCCTATTCTGTCCACGCCTTGCTTGTTCACTTGCCTTGTCTAGTTTATCAAGGTTTCTTTGACCAGCAAAATACAAATCTCCCGATCTAACTCCTTTACATGTCGCTGTTCAAATCATTATCTCTGACCTCTTTCAGTTTGTCTTTGAGTTTTTGTTGATATTTAGCAAGGATGTCTGCAAAGTCGGGGTTTTCGGCGAGGTTAGTGTATTGCTTGGGGTCTTTTTTCATATCGAACAGCTCCATGCCTTGCGATGCATCCTCTCCGTATTGTATGTATGCCCAGTCTTTGTCTTGTATCAGGAATGATGTTCCGCCGAGGCTCACCGAAAACACAAAGTCTTTTATCTGAGCATCAGGATTATCGAAGGTCGGAGTCAGACTCTTGCCTTGGATGTGAGATGGAGCCTCCAGTCCTGCAAGTTCCGCAACGGTGGGATATATGTCTACAAGTTCCACCAGAGAGTTGCATTTCACAGGCTTCTTGCCGGGAGCTTTTATGATGAAGGGCACTTTCACCGATTCGTTGTGCAATGATACTTTCATCCAGAAGTCATGCTCGCCGAGATGGAAACCATGGTCGGATGTAAGCACGATGATTGTATTATCGTACAGACCTTCGTCTTTAAGAGTTTTAATTACCTGACCCAGCATGTCGTCGACAAAAGCGACGGTAGCATAGTAGGCAGCAACTGCCTTCTTTTGTTGCTCTATGCTCATTTGTCCGTTGACGGAGGTCACATAATTAATCCCTCTTTTGGGTATGTCGTCCCAATCGCCTTTCACCTTCTCGGGAAGTTCTATGTTTTGGTAGTCGTAGTCTTCAAAATATCTGGCAGGCGCAACCCATGGCACATGAGGTCTCACCAAGCCGAGAGCGAGGAAAAAGGGTTTGTCCTTATGGGTTTTTATTAGCTCGCATGCCTTGTCGGCGGCTTGTTTGTCGGCATTTTCCAAGTCAGATCCGCTCCCTTTTACTATTGTCATGACGTTTCCGCCTTTGCGTTCTATTGTGCCGTCGGGGTTGCCTTGCACTAGTTCCGCCTCGCCTTCAAGCTGCCACTCAGGGGCTTTGCAGTTGTAGCGTTCGTTCCACGATAGGCTGTCGTCTGCGCCATTGCTTCCATTTTCGATGTCGATGGGAATACCCATATGGAATATTTTGCTCACTCGGGCTGTGTAGTAGCCATTGTCTTTAAATAGTTGGGCAAGCGATTGTCGGTCGCCCACATTCTCTCGTCCGCTAGTGTAGCCAAATGTTTTGGTGGCGTGGGGATAATATCCGAACATAAATGAAGCCCTCGACGGACCGCAGACAGGAAACTGACAATATGCATTGTTGAATATCGTTCCCTCCGACGCCAACTTGTCTATGTTAGGAGTCTTTGCGCCTTTGGGGTTATAGGCAGACACAGAAGTTGCTGTCATGTCGTCTATGGTTACAAACAGTACATTCTTTTTGTCTTGTTTTGTTTCAGCCTTTCCGCAAGAAACGAAGCAGCCAATACTAAATAGTGATATTATTAGTAGTTTGATATCGAGCATGATAATTCATTTTGTTCTACAAAGGTAGAGATTTTTGTTTAATCATTTAGACGTTAATTCGTTGAACTGTTGAATTGTTTATGGTTTAAAACGTTGATATCTATAGGCTTTATGCCAAAGCAGTCGCTTGGTCTTAAATCCCCACCTTTTCAAGGAGGGGAGCCGCAGGCGGGGTGGTTATTGCATTCAATCACATCATCACATTAACCTATTGTCCTTACGCATTGATGAAGTTTCACCATACGTTCCATCAAGCCTTCAAACAATGAGAGTTCCAGCATGTTGGCACCGTCGGATTTTGCTTCCGAAGGCTTCGGGTGGGTCTCTATAAACAGTCCGTCTGCGCCTGTGGCGATTGCTGCACGGGATATTGTTTCAATCATTTCGGGTTCACCACCTGTTACTCCGCTAGTTTGATTTGGTCTTTGCAGGGAGTGAGTCACATCCATAATTACAGGATACCCAAATTCCTTCATCTTCGGAATTGAGCGGAAGTCTACAATTAGGTCGCTATATCCGAAACTGTTACCCCTTTCGGTCAGCATGACTTTGTTGTTACCGTTCTCCATTACTTTTTCGGCAGCAAACTGCATGCTTTCGGGCGATAGAAATTGTCCTTTCTTTATGTTTACGACCTTTCCGGTAGCCGCCGACGCTTCCAAAATATCGCTTTGGCGACACAGGAAGGCGGGAATCTGGATTATATCAACCACCTCGCCCGCCATTGCAGCTTCTTGTGCGCTGTGGATGTCTGTCACCACAGGCACGTCAAATTCCTTACGCACCTTTTCAAGTAATCTTAAACCTGCTTCATCACCAATTCCCGTAAACGACGAGCTTTTACTTCGATTAGCTTTTCTGTACGAGCTTTTGAACACGAAAGGTATGTCCAACTTGCTACAAACCCCATGCAGATGCTCGGCAGTTTTCATTATCATGTCTTCGCTCTCGATAACGCAAGGGCCTGCAAGTACGAAGAAAGAAGTTCGGTTTATGTCGAATAGTTTATTGATTGTATTCATTGTTTGTATTATTTACGATTTAAATATTCTTTTGTCGAAAGGGAAATTAGATATATTGTCAATTTTAATTTTGATAAAATCTGGGTGGTAAGGGTTTATAAGATAGTTAGAATCTCCTGGTACTACTGCCGAGGGGACTTCTAGCAAACATGAGCCCATAGAATTAATAAAATCATCGCCAATTTTTTGTGTCAGAGTTGTAGGAGGATGATTATTCCAGTCTTCATTTAAACTGTCTGGATTTAGTGTTTTGATTGCAATTTTGTCTGGTACATCAATCTCAATCATCACGTAATCGCTCGGCAGAGTTGCCAGAGTTAGGTGTACAGCAACCTCCGCCATTGCTAATGCGCGACTTTCGGCAGTGTAAATAATTTCAGGACCCTTAGAGTTCCACCTATTTCCGGACTTAGCTGCACCTTTGCCACTTAGTTCGCCGGAATACTTCCGTTTTGAGAGTCTAAAAACCTTCATTATGCAAGAATTCCGTATTCAATTTTATTTAGTTCGTTCATTACTAGTTCTTTGCCGTAGGAGTCTTTAAGCAGCTCGGCGGGCTTCAAATTGCCCAAGGCAAAAGACGGAGTATTGAGCCATATATAAAATTGTTCAATGGTATCAAAAACCTCTTTACCAAGATTTGTAACTTCTGCTAGTTCTATTATCTTTTCGGTATGTATTGGCTTGAATAAATAATTGTCATTGGTGCTGTGCCTATGTAAAGTTTTCTTTGATACATTCAGGTATTCAGCCCAGTCGTCTTCAGTAAATGGAGTTAACTCCTTTATTTTGTTGAATAATTTATAGGGAAATCCTTCCCTTATGGCATGAATTATCAACATCTTATTCTCAAAAAAATCAGAATATGTCAGGCTGTTTTTGTCTGTTTTCAGAAGAGAGTGTTTGGCAATTTTCTTGACATAGGCTCTAATCTCCCTGTCGATTGTGCTGTGCGACTGCTTTTTTTCTACCTCACTAATCATAAAAATGCATATTTGTCCCCAAATATAAGACATTTGTCTTCAAAAAGCAAATTCATGAGATTTCTCCATTTTCATTATCTTTGCGTATTAATTTGATTTTTATGGCAAAACAAGTAGGCACACCTAAAGGTACAAGGGACTTTAGTCCCACTGAAATGGCAAGACGGAATTATATCTTCGACACCATCAAAGAAGTTTATCATATTTACGGCTACAGCGAGATTTACACTCCTGCAATGGAGAATCTGTCGACACTGATGGGGAAATACGGCGAGGAGGGCGACAAACTTCTGTTTAAAATCCTAAATTCGGGCGACTTTCTGTCCAAAGTCGATAATGATACAAGGCTTAATGCAGCTTCTAATCAGCTACTTCCGAATATTTCTGAGAAGGGTTTGCGCTATGACCTGACAGTGCCTTTTGCTAGATATGTGGTAAATCACCGTAACGATATCACTTTTCCGTTCAGACGATTTCAGATACAGCCGGTATGGCGTGCCGACCGACCTCAGAAGGGCAGGTACAGAGAATTTTATCAGTGTGATGCCGATATTGTGGGCAGCGACTCCTTGGTAAACGAGGCAGAACTCCTGAAGATTATCGACAGAGTTTTCAAAAAGCTGAATCTCAACGTAACCATAAAGCTGAACAACCGCAAACTCTTGTCGGGTATTAGCGAATATGTAAGTCATCCTGAGTTGCTTACTGATATTACCGTAGCCATCGACAAGCTGGAGAAAATAGGTTGGGATAATGTAAGTTCCGAATTGACGGATAAAGGTCTTAGTAAAGAAGAAATAAATAAGCTGAAGCCAATTTTGGAACTAAGCGGAAGCAATAGCGACAAGTTGGACAGTTTGAAATCCATATTCTCAGGTATCGAAGTTGCTGAAAAGGGAGTTGCCGAGTTGGAGGAACTGTTTGGCTTGTGCAACAAATATCAGACATCCTGCAAGATAGAGCTAGACCTGTCGCTTGCTCGTGGGCTTAATTATTACACCGGTACCATTATAGAGGTGAAGTCCAATGATATGCAGATTGGGAGTATTTGCGGAGGAGGTCGTTACGATAATCTCACCGCCATCTTTGGCTTGGATAATGTTTCCGGTGTAGGTGTTTCCTTCGGTGCCGACCGAATCTACGACGTGCTCGAACATATCGACGGTTTCCCCCAAGAGACGAGTGTCGGTACGGAAGTACTGTTCGTAAACTTCGGCGAAAAAGAACAGAATTATGCTATACCTCTACTCGAAAATCTACGAGACGAAGGAGTACGGGCAGAAATCTTCCCCGATTCTGTCAAAATGAAAAAGCAAATGACATGGGCAAATAACAATAATGTCCCCATTGTAGTGATGATAGGCGAGGATGAGATGGCACAGAACTCCGTGACCATTAAAAACATGATCAGCGGCGAGCAGCAAAAAGTAAACAATGCAGACATAGTACCAACAATAAAGAACATACTCAATGTCTAGGTGCGACGAAAGAATATCGACTTTTATAAACGAACATAACGTACTAACTCTCTGCACAGGAAGTGATAAAGGAGTGTGGACGGCGCACTGTTTCTATGTTTTTGACGAAGAAAATATGAGACTGATTTTTACCACTGATCCCGAAGGCACACGCCACGGACAAGAAATGTCTGCAAACGGCAATGTGGCAATAGGGATAGTCTTAGAAACCACAATGGTAGGCAAGGTGCAAGGTGTACAGATAGAAGCAAAATCTATCCAGCCCGAAGACGATGAATACAAAATAGCTAAGAAAATGTACACTAAGCGCTATCCGATTTCCAATGTTGCTAAATTGCATATATGGACAGCTGATATAATTAGGCTAAAGATGACCGACAACAGGTTGGGTTTTGGCAAAAAGCTACATTGGAGTAGGGAAGATAATTAGCAGATGCGATAATGTGCTAAGTCGTCATTGCGAGTGTTAGCGTGGCAATCTGTTCGTTGTTGCAGGAGATTGCTTCGTCGCCTGCTCATCGCAATGACGGTCGTTTATTGGCTGTTCGCTTATAGCCAAGCCTACGGCATGTAGCCATATCTCCCACACATTTCCAAAAAACGCTTGCCGTTGTTTGAGTCATGTCGGTTTAGGGAATTTACAATTTTGTCGATACTTTTTTCTTTGGTAATATCTCCACTTTTGGAGTAGAACTTATCGGCAAAGCAAATCAGTTTTTCTTCCTCTGACATTGGCAGCATATTTCTGTGGGGGAGTGGTAGTTTATCATTGACTATTTGTTCCAATGATAATCCCAAGCCTGTGTGGCGTTCGCATACCAACGCATGCTTGTACAAGCCTTCCGATTCCAATAGTTCTCGACCTTTAAATCCGTGACAGATATACGGTAAACTGCCAAAGCAGCCAATATCTTTGGCATCAGTAAATATTACACCTATATCATGTAGCATGGCAGCCTCCCACAAGAATGTTTCGTCGAGCATCAGCCCTACTCTTTGATTAATATCAATGGCCTTCTTTGCGACTAATTCACTGTGTATTAGTAATATTCCCCTTGCAGTTGGTGCGTTCTTATAGTATTTTTCAAAAATCGAGGTTGGTAGGCAGCTCTTTGTCATTTTGGGGAAGTGTTTTCATGCGTCGTATTTCGCTGGCTGTGTGGCGTTTCACGTTGTTTATTAGGAAGTACTCTGAAATAAAGTTGCCATAAGTGTTACTCTCTTTAATAAAGGAATTGAGTATATCTGGAGGCAAGCAATCGATGTCTAGCTTTAGTAGTAACACTGCCATACATATCTCCTTGTTAAAGCGCATTGACTCTAGCTTACCATTGGCATCTTCGAGGGCATATTTCATCTCGTTGCGCATTACTTTTTTTTGTGTGGTATCAAATGGTTCTCCAGATTTGGTCGTGAATGCACAAAAATATCGTAGTTTATCGCCTTTTCCGCCAAGCCCTGTGGAGATAAAAAACTGTTGCTCGTTCAGCAGAGAGCCTTGCAAGAGCATCTGCGACTCGTATCTGGCTAGTAGTGCCCAATCGTGCATTTCACCGTCGGAGTGATTAACATAGTGCTCAATCTTTTTATAAATCTCAGCTTTGTCTATTCCTGCGGCTTTAGCCAAAATCTTCTTTTTCTGTTTATTGTCTATATTTTTGTCGTACAGTAAGTCAAGCTCGTCCAATATCGAAGTGCCTGTTTTGCTATATTTTCTCAGAAGAGACGAATATCTATAATATATCATCTGAGTCTTAACGTCTATCTCTTCTTCAAGAATCAAGACATTGCTATTGTTCATCATTGCTTTTATTAGTCGCTTATCCATATTAACAAATGTATGAATTAGTTTTTCACTAAACAAGTTTTTTGTTCCATTTTCAATAAATTTTATTGATTTGCATTCAATAAATGTTATTTGTTTAACATGCTCTCTATTGCTAACTTTGTTGTCGAAAAAATAAATATTAAAAATAAAAAAAAGATGGCAGTATTAGTAGGAAAAAAAGCACCTGATTTCTCAACCAATGCAGTTGTGAACGGTGGAGAGTTTGTTGAAAACTTTACTCTTAGTCAATTCAAAGGAAAATATGTTGTATTATTTTTCTATCCTATGGACTTTACTTTTGTATGTCCTTCGGAAATTATAGCTTTCCAGAAAAAAATAGCCGAGTTTGAGGCGCGTAACACTCAGGTGATAGGAATATCGGTAGACTCTCACTTTTCGCACTGGGCGTGGTTGAATACTCCTCAGAATAAGGGCGGTATCGAGGGCGTTAAGTTCCCTCTTGTAGCAGATTTCTCTAAGTCTATATCAGAGAATTATGATGTTCTTGCTGGCGAATATGACTACGACGACGAGGGACACAGCAAGTTCAACGGAGCACCTGTTGCTTATAGAGGTCTTTTCCTTATTGACAAGGACGGAACAGTGCGTCATCAGCTTGTAAATGACCTTCCTTTGGGAAGAAATGTTGACGACACGCTGCGAGTGATTGACGCATTGCAACATGTTGAAGCTCATGGTGAGGTTTGTCCTGCCGGCTGGAACAAAGGCGATGATGCCATGACACCGACAGCTGATGGAGTGGCAAGTTACCTGTCTAAGCACTAAGATAATAAAACAGGATAGGATTGAGCGCCTCCTCTTAAAAGAGGGGCGCTTTTTTATTTTGCTATGCTGGGCTATAGATATTTTTTATTATGTTTGTGAATTGTCATAAATATTTGAAGCTTGTTATGTAGTGTCGACAAATATTTATTAAAGAAAGAGGTCATTGTTAGCATATTTGGGTAATGGTTCTAATACCTACAAAATAAGAATATGAGCAAGTATTTAAATAGAGAAATCTCCTGGTTATCATTTAATAACAGGGTACTGCAAGAGGCAGAAGATACGAGTGTCCCATTGCTTGAGAGACTCCGTTTTTTGGGAATATTTTCCAATAATTTAGATGAGTTTTTTCGAGTTCGTATTGCCTCGGCATATAGAGAAATGCATGAAGCAGAGCGAGATGCAGAAGAAGAAGGAAATGCAAAAGAAGTCGGTCAGGTGGAGAAGGTGTTAGGTCTTCTTGAACAAATAAATGATATTGTATTTGAACAGCAGCAGCGTATCTCGTCGTGTCTTGTGGCAATTCAGAAAGAGCTAGAACACGAAAATATTTATATTATAGACGAGAATGACATTAACCGCGAACAAGCCCTGTTTATCCGAGATTTCTTTCAAAATAGGATACGCCAGAACCTAATTCCGGTGATGTTGGGCAAGCAAAAGAAATTCCCACCTATAATGGACAGTGAAATTTATTTGGCGGTGTTGCTCACAGGAGATGATGACACTGAAAGCTACGCCATTCTTAAAATTCCGACTAAGGAAGTGGGGCGTTTCATAACTATTCCTCAAAACGACAACAATAAGTATGTTATGTGGATAGATGATGTAATCAGGTATTGTCTACATGATATATTTGCTCTCTTTTACTACAAAAAAATTGAGGCTTATACTTTTAAGGTTACAAGGGATGCAGAGATGGAGCTTGATGATGATATCTCCAAAAGCCTTATGGAAAAGATAAACATCGGTCTGAAACTGCGGAAACGAGGATTGCCGGTGAGATTTGTTTATGACAAGGATATGCCCGAATCATTGCTAAAAATCATTGCTAAGGGCATAAAAATTTCTAAGACCGGGAATATGATTTCTGGGGCAAGATACCACAATCTGCGATCACTTATGGATTTTCCCGGCGTTGGGAAGCCCGAACATTATTACGAAAAGATAAAGCCAATACCACATTCAGACATAAACATACACGAAAGCATTATAAAAAAGATAAAGGAGAAAGATATAATGCTTCATTATCCATATCAAGACTTTGGAACTTTCATAAACTTCCTTAGCGAGGCAGCGATAGACCCCGATGTCGAAGAGGTTTGTATCACTATATATAGAGTTGCCAAAGAGTCGAAGGTCGTTAATGCTCTGCGGAGTGCTGTTAGCAATGGAAAAAAGGTTATAGTCTTGCTTGAGTTGCAAGCTCGCTTTGACGAGGAAGCAAATATTCACTGGTCGAAAGTTTTGCAAGAATCAGGAGCCATCGTTATAAATGGTATTTCGGGACTTAAGGTGCATTCTAAGCTCGCTTTAGTTAAACGACGAGAAGGGAAGAAACTTGTAAACTATGCATATGTTGGGACAGGCAACTTTCATGAGGGCACAGCTCGAGTTTATGCCGATGATGGTCTGTTTACCTGCAACCCGCTGATAAGCGACGACGTTGCTGATGCATTTGAATTCTTTAAACATAATTACCGACATGTTGATTATAAGAGTCTTATTGTTAGTCCGTTCAAGTTGCGAAAAGCTCTTTCAAAGAAAATAAAAAGAGAGATTTCTATTGCCAAAGAAGGAGGGAATGCGTATTGTGTTTTCAAGATGAACAGCCTTATCGACCAAGAGATGATGGACAAGCTGATAGAAGCTGCAGAAGCAGGTGTGAAAATAGACCTGATAATAAGAGGAATTTGTGGTGTTTATCCATCAATTAGCAAAAAGGCTGAAAAGAATATAAATATAATAAGTATTGTAGATAAGTTTTTGGAGCATTCTCGAATCTTTATCTTTGGTAACAGGGGAGCAGAAGATATGTTTATTTCATCTGCCGACTGGATGCCACGAAACCTGGATAGGCGCATAGAGGTTGTTTGTCCAATTCTAGATTCTTCCATCAAAAAAGAATTACGAACTATGATTGACATCCAACTTCGAGATAATACTAAAGCTAGAGTTATTGATAAAACAATGAGCAATAGCTACCAAACGGCTACTAATGAAATAGAAGTCCGTGCCCAGAATGATTTTTACTCGTATTTGAAAGAAAAACACAACAAAACCATGAAAATATATCACAACAACAAATGCTCGAAGAGTAGAGAGTGCCTGCTTGCGCTGGAGAAAGAATATAACGATGTTGAGATTGTCGATTACTTAAACACCACAACCAAAGATAGTCTTAAATCTCTGATTAAGAGTTTAGGCATTGCTCCAATAGAATTGGTGCGCACAACAGAAGCTATATACAAAGAGAAGTATAAAGACAACATTGATAATATGAGCGACAAGGATTGGATTAATGCAATGGTAGAAAATCCTAAATTGATTCAACGTCCCATTGTCGAACTTAACGGCAAGGCAGTAATAGCCCGCCCACTAGAGGAATTGCTAAAGCTGGGAATAAAGGTATAGCAAACACAGCTAAAAACGTTTAGGCGAATGGCAAGGTTGTTGTGAATTTTAAAATGGTAACTGAACAAAGATGAATTATGAAAAAAGCATTACTCGGATTATTGCTTGCTGTGATTGCTTTGTCCGTATACGGACAGTATGAGGAACAAGAAGTTGACAAGTCTGACCCTTACTACTTAATGAGTAGCTATTATGAGACTGATTTTCATCCATTCAAAAAAGGAAATTTCTACACAGGTTTTGCTTTTTCGTTGACCACTGGAGAGTTGGAAAATACTAATCGGCTTCTTTATGAGGTGAGCGAAGGAGAAGAGAATCAATACAATTTAATCTTTAAAGGAGGATATTTTATTGGCGACTACAATATGATTGGTGTTGATGTGGTTTATGGAAGGTCTCGTTTTGAGGGCGATATCCTGCAAAACAGTGAGTCTTTGTTGAGGCAGCGAATTAGTAGTTCGGGGACTTTCCGTCCTGTTTTAGTTACGTATTTTCCATTGACCAAAAATAAACGTTTGAGTTTTTATAACAAGATTGGAGTTGGCTTGAGTTGGGGCAATACTTTGGAGCGCAATACTGGCTCGCAGGGAGATATTACAAAAAAGTACGATGATAATTTTGGTCTCTCGGTGGGTATCAGCCCCGGGATAACTTTTTTTGTAATTCAAAACTTTGCCTTTGAGGTGGAGTTGCAGAATATGTTGGGCTACCAACATGAATCTGTGAAAAGTACTAGTAATGACGATGTTGTTTCCCGAAGGAGTACAAATCAAGTGAGTTTTGATATTGATTTATTATCGCTGAAACTAGGTTTGGCATATTATTTTAATCGTCCTAAAAAGCATTGATTATGAGGAGTTTATTAGTGGCTGTAGCCGTATCGATGCTGTTGGCATCTTGTGTAAAGGAAGATTACTTTGGGCTGTCAGACCATGCCGATATCCGCAGTATGCAGGTCTCAAATCAGGCAGATATTGCCATTATTGACAATGATAAGCAAGAGGTGGTATTACAGATGCCTCCCGGAGTTGACATTTCTAGCATCGAAATTCATTCGTTGGAGCTGAGCTCTTTTGCCACCGCCGACAAGCAGGTTGGCGACTTTCTGAACCTCAACGATACGACATTGATGAGCCTTACTTCTGAAAGTGGCAAGATTAAGACCTGGAAAGTGCTTGCCAAAATTGCATCGGCAGAGCCTCAGTTGAGCAATTCCGATTTTAATAGTTGGTACAAGGCTCAAGGCGGCTATTATGAGCCGGGTGCTGATGCAGAGAATACTATATGGTGTACCGGAAATGCAGGCACCAAATTATTGGGGATATACCCCACGACACCTTTGGAATATGAATCGCAAAACTATGTTGCTCACATGGAAACTTTAGACAACGGACGTTTGTCGGCAGTCTTTGGAGCTCCCATATCTGCGGGTTCTATAATAACGGGTGTGTTCAACAGCGACAAGCTCGACCCATCTAATTCAGAAGCAGCAATAGAATTTGGCACTTTCTTTAGTGGTCGTCCTAAGTCTTTTGTCGTAAAGTATAGCTACGAACCCGGAGCAAAAAACAAAGACAAAAACGGAAATATTCTTGATTATGGCGATCAATGCGACATATATGCCTATTTGGAGTTGCGAGAGGGAGAGACGGTAAAACGCCTTGCAACAGCATGGTTCCGGAGTGGCGAAACACAAAGCGAACTCACTGAAATAGAGATAGAATTTACCTACGGAGAGCTTGACAACAGTGTCCCCGACTATATGAAACCTAGCAACGGCATGTATGTAGCAGGCGACTCTGTGAGCTATATCTTACCCACACATATTGTTTTTGTCGGCTCAGCGAGTTTCGACGGGGCAAATTTTGCAGGAGCAGTGGGCAGCACCTTGTTGTTGGATGATTTGGAGATGAAGTATTGAAGGAGTTCTCAATATTTTTAGCTAACTTTGTCTTCGAGCCGTGCGGTGATTGCTAGTGGCCTGTGTTGCAGGGTGTTGGTGTTGCAGAGTTTAAGAAGTGTCTGACAAATCTGAATGTTATCTAAAAACATAAGTAATGAAACGTATATTTGCATTATTCCTAGTATCTCTGTGTTTAGTTTCAAATGCAAGATCCCAAACAATCGAAAACGTAAAGAAACTTAATTCTACTGATGTTGAACTTTCTTTGTCGAGTGGGCAGACTATGATTTTCTCGTTCTATGGCGACAATATTTTCCGTATTTTTCAGGATAATTCAGGTGGAGTGATGAGAGAGCCCGAGGCTGAGCCTGCGGCTCAGATACTTGTTGATAACCCTAAGAAAGCAGTGTCGGATATTTCTGTAAGCGATGTTGGAGGCACTGTTGTTATTGCGACGAGCAAAATAAAGCTGACATTAGACAAGGCAACAAGTCTATTCAAAGTTGTAAATCTACAAACAAATAAGGTAGTTGTCGAGGAGCTTGCGCCGATACTTTTTGAGAAAAATAAGGTCATTCTAAGACTCAGAGAGAGTGCAGATGAGTATTTTTACGGTGGAGGAGTGCAGAACGGGCGTTTTTCGCACAAGGGGAAAGCTATCGCCATCGAAAATCAGAATAGCTGGACTGACGGCGGTGTGGCTTCGCCTGCTCCTTTTTATTGGTCGACAGGAGGTTACGGCTTCATGTATTATACCTTCAAAAAAGGAAAATATGATTTTGGCAGTGCCGAAAAAGGACATGTAAGCCTGTCGCACGAGACTGATTATCTTGATGTTTTCTTTATGATAAACGATGGAGCTGTTGCCTTGTTGAATGATTACTATCAGCTTACGGGGCATCCGATTTTACTGCCGAAGTTCGGGTTTTATGAGGGACACTTAAATGCTTATAATAGAGATTATTGGAAAGAGGACGAAAAAGGAATTTTGTTTGAGGACGGCAAACGTTATAAGGAAAGTCAGAAGGACGACAGCGGCATAAAGGAGTCCTTGAATGGCGAGAAGGACAATTATCAGTTTTCTGCTCGGGCAGTGATAGACAGATATAAGGCACATGATATGCCGCTTGGCTGGCTCTTGCCAAACGATGGCTACGGAGCGGGTTATGGACAGACTGGCACGCTCGATGGGAATATTGCAAATCTGAAAAGCCTTGCCGATTATGCTCACGAGAATGGAGTAGAGATAGGGCTGTGGACGCAGTCGGACTTGCACCCCAAGGAGGGCGTTGAGGCATTGTTGCAGCGTGATATTGTGAAGGAAGTAAGGGATGCTGGCGTACGAGTTCTGAAAACCGATGTTGCATGGGTTGGAGCAGGCTATTCCTTTGGTTTAAATGGTGTTGCCGACGTTGCGCATATTATGCCTCAGTACGGAGATAATGCACGTCCTTTCATCATATCACTCGATGGTTGGGCAGGCACACAGCGTTATGCAGGGATATGGTCGGGCGACCAAACCGGTGGTACGTGGGAGTACATCCGGTTTCACATTCCTACTTATATAGGTTCGGGTTTGTCTGGCGTACCGAGTATATGCTCCGATATGGACGGTATATTTGGTGGCAAGAAACCAATTATAAACACCCGTGATTTTCAGTGGAAGACTTTTACGCCAATGCAGTTGAACATGGACGGTTGGGGAGCTAACGAGAAATACCCCCATGCTTTGGGCGAGCCTGCAACATCAATAAATCGCATGTATCTGAAAATGAAGTCGGAGCTGATGCCTTACACTTACAGCGCGGCAGAGGAAGCTGTTGATGGTCTGCCCATTATGAGGGCAATGTTTTTGGATTATCCCAATGCTTACACCTATGGTAAGGCAACGCAGTATCAGTATATGTATGGTGATTATTTCTTGGTAGCCCCGATATATCAAGACACTAGAGCCGACGAGCAAGGCAATGATGTTCGTAATGGCATTTATCTGCCTGAGGGTGTGTGGATTGACTATCTGACAGGAGATAAGTATGAGGGTAATCGTATTTTGAACGATTTTGACGCACCTTTGTGGAAACTGCCTGTGTTTGTCAAAAGTGGAGCAATTATCCCGATGACCAAAGCAAATAACAATGTAAGTGAGATAGACAACGGGCTTCGTATGTACGAGCTGTATCCTGCCGGACAGTCTTCATTCACCGAGTACGACGACGACGGCATGACTGAGGAATATCGTAAGGGCAGGGGAGTAAGGACGCTGATAGAGTCTAAACTCATTGCCGATAAGTTGGAGCTTACTGTCCATCAGGCACAAGGAAATTTTTCGGGTTTTGTGAAGGATAAGGCAACGGAGTTTAAAGTCAATGTAACGGCAAAGCCTGATAATATCTCGGCTATTGTCGGCTCTAAAACAATCAAATTAACAGAGGCAAAGTCGCTAGCAGACTTCAATAAAAAAGATAATGTGTATTTTTACGATGCAGCACCAAATCTCAATAGATTTGCCACCAAAGGCAGTGAATTTGAGCGAGTTGAGATAAGAAAAAATCCACACTTGCTTGTTAAGTTGGCATCCACTGACATCACTGCCAACAAGACGGTGCTTACCCTTGAAGGCTTTGAGTATAGTCCTGCCGACAAATATCTTGCAAATACTGGAGCATTGAGAGCTCCTGCAAATGCACTTGTATCGGAAGACAACACAGAGGCATACACTCTAAAGCCGACATGGGACGAGCTTGCTAATGCCGATTATTACGAAATAGAACTGAACGGCATGCTCTACTCTACAATCAAGAGTAGGGAGTTGCTCTTTGAGGGACTGGATGCCGAGACTAAATATGCCTTCAAAATACGTTCGGTCAATAAAGACGGACATTCCGACTGGTTTGCATTTGATGCTGAAACTAAGTCAAATCCTTTGGAGTTTGCAATAAAGGGGATTGCTGCCGAGACAACTGTGCCAAATCAGGGTGGTTCAGGTGTTGACAAGCTCTTTGACTTTGACGAGGGCAATACGTGGCACACCAAATGGGGGCAAAAAGCCGTTCCCTTTGATGTGTTGATAGACCTGAAAACTATCAACAGCTTGGAGAAATTCTGCTACTTGCCACGCAGTGGAGGGAAAAACGGTATTTTGCTGAAAGGGCAGGTTTATTATAGCAACGACAAGCAAAACTGGACAGACGCAGGAGCCTTTGAGTGGGCTAACGACTATGAGACTAAGATATTTACATTCGATGGCACGCCCTCTGCTCGCTATTTGAAGTTGTCGGTAGATAGTGGTTCGGGCGACTACGGTTCAGGTCGTGAGATGTATGTATTTAAAGTTCCCGGTACTCCGAGCTACATTCCCGGCGACATCAACAACGACGGTAAGGTAGACGCTAACGACCTTACTTCATATACCAACTATACAGGACTTCGCAGAGGTGATGCTGATTTTGAGGGATATATCAGCAATGGCGACATCAATAAAAACGGACTGATAGATGCCTATGATATTTCCAACGTTGCCACTCAGCTGGACGGTGGAGTTGAATCCTACGACACGCTTGAGCTTGCCGGAGGCATTGAGCTGAGCAGTTCTAAGAAATCGTACAACAAAGGCGAGATTATTGAGCTTGCTGTGAAAGGTATTGATTTGCAGTCTGTTAATGCCTTGAGCTTTGCTTTGCCTTACAATCCTCAGGACTATGAGTTCGTGGGTGTGCAGGAGCTGGGCGTGGCAGGAATGGACAATCTTAGCAACGACAGGCTTCACACTAATGGCGAAAAAGCCTTATATCCAACCTTTGTTAGTATTGGCGACAGAGCATCTTTGAATGGCACTCAGGATTTATTTGTCATCAAGTTTAAAGCAAAACGCAAGCTAGACTTCAGTCTGAAACTTATTGACGGTATTTTGGTCGATAAAGGTTTGAACAGTCATAAGTTCAGATAGGTGTAAATATGGGATAAACTCCGAAACAAGATGTTGCTGATGTTTGTACATTTAAACTCAAAGTCAGGATAAGAGGCACAAAAGTCTTCGTCTATTCTCGTCAAAGTGTTGTTTAACTCACCCGACGAATGTGCGAACTTCATCGATCCGTTAATTGCTAATACTTATTTATCTGTTTATTATTTTGCACTAAGCTGTAAGCTATAGGCTTTATACTTTTGCTGTTTATAATCATCCTCCTGTGTGAGAACTTTTATTATGGCTCGTTTCGTGCAGCGAATGTAGTTCTTTTTTTTTGTGGCTTCATTTACAATTAATCATTAACAATTCATAATTATATTGCTTACTGCATGGAAGTTTCAACAAAAAATAAATACGAGTCAAAGTCTACAGAACTAAGGTCGTTTTAGGAGCATATGCAAATTCAGGAAAATTTTATTAGCTTTGTGTCAGTTGAAAATGACGAAAAAAATATATATCAAAAAATAAGCATATGATATAGATTTTACCTACTAATTAGATTGTAAATATTACAAAAATCAATGTTATGAGAGAATTGAAGATGTTTATTGACGGGAAGTTTGTAGAGAATACTTCCGGTAAGTGGATTGATGTATTAAATCCTGCAACAGAGGAAATTATATCACGCATGCCCGATGGGGGAGTTGACGATGCCAAGAGAGCTATCGATGCAGCAGACAGAGTGCAGGACGAGTGGGCCCGTATTCCTGCGGTGCAGAGGGCTGCCTACCTTATAAAGTTTGCTGCCGGCATACGCAAAAGAGAAAAAGAGCTGACTGACATTATTGTGCGTGAGGGAGGTAAGACGCAGGGGCTTGCAAACGTAGAGGTGATGTTTACTGCCGATTATTTGGAGTATATGGCAGGCTGGGCGCGCCGCTACGAGGGTGAGATTATCCAAAGCGACCGTCCGAATGAGAATATATTTTTATTTAAAAAACCAATTGGGGTAACTACGGGTATTCTTCCATGGAATTTCCCATTTTTCTTGATAGCTCGTAAGGCAGCACCGGCACTAGTTACGGGAAATACTATTGTTGTGAAGCCTAGTCAGATAACTCCCGAGAACGCCTATGTATTTGCACAGATAGTTGAGGAGTCCGGTCTTCCGGCAGGAGTTTTCAATCTTGTTATGGGGCGTGGTTCTGTCATTGGTCAGGAGTTGGCAGGCAATCCAAAAGTGGGCATGGTAAGTCTAACAGGAAGTGTGGGTGCAGGTGTGCAAACGATGGCTGCCGCAGCTCCCAATATTACAAAGGTATCGCTTGAGTTGGGCGGAAAAGCACCGGCTATCGTAATGGGCGATGCCGATATAGATTTGGCAGTGAAATGTATTATTGCTTCGAGGGTAATCAATACGGGTCAGGTCTGCAATTGTGCTGAACGAGTTTATGTGCATAAGAGCGTGAAAGATGAATTTGTCGAGAAACTTCTTGCAGGTATGAGGGCTGTAAAAACAGGGAATCCGTCGGAAACGGCAGACCTAGATATGGGCCCTTTGGTAGAAGCAAATGCACTAAAATCGGTTAGCGAAAAGGTGGAGAATGCTGTCAAGCAGGGCTGTAAACTTGCTTGCGGAGGTAAGCGTATTGGCGATAAGGGTTATTATTTTGAGCCGACAGTATTGCTTGATGCTACTCAGGAAATGGATATTATTCAGGATGAGACATTTGGGCCTGTATTACCTATTGTTGAGTTTTCAGATATTGATGATGCTATTAAGTGGGCTAACGACTGCGAATATGGTCTGACCTCGTCTGTCTATACTCAAAATTTGGATACGGCATTTAAACTTGTCAGGGCATTAAAATTTGGGGAGACTTATATAAACCGTGAGAACTTCGAGGCTATGCAGGGCTTCCATGCCGGCTATCGCAAGTCGGGCATTGGCGGAGCAGACGGTAAGCACGGTCTTGAAGAATATCTCCAAACGCATGTTGTTTACCTCGAAACCAAAGGATAAGATTGACAATGAAGATAGGATTATTTATTCCGTGCTATGTGAATGCCATATATCCCGAAGTGGGAGTAGCTTCTTATAGGTTGCTACACCACTTGGGGATGGATGTTGACTATCCTTTGGAGCAGACTTGTTGCGGGCAACCGATGGCAAATGCGGGCTTTGAGAGGGAGGCTCTTCCTTTGGCAAAACGCTTTGAAGCCTTGTTTGAGCAATATGAGTATGTTGTTGCTCCGTCGGCGAGTTGTACGGTATTCGTCAAAAATAATTATCCAAAGATACTGAGCAGCGAAAATCACCTTTGCCAAACGAGTGGGAAAATCTATGATATATGCGAGTTTCTGCACGACATTTTGAAAGTTGACAAGCTGCCCGGTGTGTTTCCCCACAAGGTGAGTGTTCACAATAGTTGTCATGGGGTGCGAGAGCTTCATCTTTCATCGGCAAGCGAGTTGATGGAAGCCGACTACTCCAAAATAAGAAATTTGCTGTCGAAGGTTGAGGGTGTGGAAGTTGTAGAGCCTGAGAAGGTTGACGAATGTTGTGGTTTTGGCGGTATGTTTTCTGTTGAGGAGTCTGCGGTGTCTGTGTGTATGGGTCAGGATAAGGTGAAAAATCATATCAACACGGGGGCAGAGTATATAACGGGAGCCGACAGCTCGTGTTTGATGCACATGCAAGGCGTGGTAAGCCGTGATAAACAGCCTATTAAGTTTATTCATGTAGTACAAATTTTAGCTGCGGGTTTATGAGTACAAAGCATTCAGAAGCGGCAAGTCGCTTTATATCCAATAAGGGCGGTGAAACATGGCACAACGAAACACTTTGGATGGTGCGTGCAAAGAGGGACAACATCGCCAAAGACCTACCCGAGTGGGAAGCCTTGAGAGATTTGTCTAGTCAAATAAAGATGCATACTATCAGCCATTTAGATACGTATGCCGAACAGTTTGCCCAAAGTGCGGAAGCTAATGGAGTGGTGGTGCATTGGGCAAAAGATGCCGATGAGCATAACGAGCTAGTTCATAAGATATTAACAGATAGTAATGCCAAGAAGTTGGTAAAAAGTAAGTCGATGCTCACAGAAGAGTGCCATCTTAACGACTATCTTATTGAGCGAGGCATCGACGTTGTGGAGAGTGATTTGGGTGAGCGCATATTGCAATTGGATAATCAGCCGCCAAGTCATATTGTGATGCCTGCCATCCACATGACCCGTCAGGAAGTTGGTAAGCTGTTTGAAGCAAAGCTCGGAACGGAAGAGGGCAATAGCGACCCCACCTATCTTACCCGAGCAGCTCGTCAACACCTGCGCAATGAATTTATGACCGCCGATGCCGGCATGACGGGTTGCAATTTTGGTATTGCCGAAACGGGCGATGTGGTAGTCTGCACCAACGAGGGCAATGCCGATATGGGAACATCTCTGCCAAAGGTGCATATTGTGTCGATGGGCTTGGAGAAGATAATACCCAACCATAAAGCCCTGAGTGTATATTCACGATTGTTGGCACGTTCGGCAACGGGACAGCCCGTAACCACTTATATGTCTCACTTCCGCAAGCCTCGTGAGGGCTGCGAGATGCACATCATAATTGTCGATAACGGGCGGAGTGATATTTTGGATAATTCGGAGCATATACAGACCTTGAAGTGTATTCGTTGTGGAGCCTGCATGAACACTTGCCCTGTATATCGCAGGAGTGGTGGATATTCGTACACCTATTTTATTCCGGGTCCTATTGGTATTAACTTGGGAATGTTGAGGAATCCCAAGGAATACTCAGACAATGTGTCGGCGTGTTCACTGTGCTATTCTTGCAGCAATGTATGTCCTGCAAAGATTGATTTAGCAGATCAGATTTACCGTTGGCGGCAGGGGCTTGACGATATTGGCAAAGCTGATAATATGAAAAAGCGAATGTCGGGAGGAATGAAGTTTTTGTTCACTCATCCTGCCTTATATAATACGGCTTTGAAGATGAGTCCCATTGCCAACCGTATGCCACGCTTTATTATGTACAATGGGCTGAACGAGTGGGGTAAGGGTCGTGAGATGCCTAAGTTTGCCAAAGAGTCATTCACGTCGATGTGGAAAAAGGGTAAAGTGCAGAAGCCCAAGAAGTAAGACGAATAATATATTAAAGACAATGAGTAGAAAAGATGATATATTGAAGAATGTGAAGCGTCATATTTCGGTGCGCTATGATATGCCTGATATAGAGCGCATTGCAGGGCTTGAGTATGACGACAAACTCGCCAAGTTTATGCAGATGTGCGAAGCGGTGGGCGGTTCAGCTCGCATTCTCAAGCAGGGCGAAGACTTAAACGAGCTAGTACAGTCCTTATATCCTGAGGCAGAGCAGATAGCGTCAAATCTTCCCGAAATAGCTATTGCAACTATAAACCCTGATGAAATTGACAATCCGCATGAGTTGAATGGAACAGATTTGGCAATAGTGAAAGGCGAGCTTGGAGTGGCAGAGAACGCTTGCGTATGGATACCTCAGAATGTCCGTCAAAAAGTTGTCTATTTCATCTCTGAGTATTTAGTGATAGTTTTGGATAAGAGCAAGATTGTCAGTAATATGCACGAGGCATACGAGCAAATAGAATTCAATGATTATGGTTTTGGGGTCTTTATCTCAGGACCGTCAAAGACTGCCGACATAGAGCAATCTTTGGTGATAGGGGCGCACGGAGCAAAGGGCTTGACGGTTGTTTTGAGGTAGGGGGAGGCTTGCTGTTCATGAGGTGAAAACATATTTATAAATGACTTGTTTTGTTATATGTATTGGTATTTCTAGAACTTTAGTTAACACAAACCTTAAAGGATTGGTTAAGGACAATTACGTTTAAATAAAATAGGGATGCTTTTTGTCCATGTTTAAAAAGTTTGTATTTTTGTGCCCGAAACTGTATGTTGATAGGACATCTTGTAAGGGTGTATGTTGCTTACAGAATGAGAAGGACTAGATTTTTCTCATATTGCATGGAGGATGTAGCTCAGTTGGTTAGAGCGCTGGATTGTGGTTCCAGAGGTCGCCGGTTCAACCCCGGTCTTCCTCCCTAAAACTAAAAAAGGATGTCATTTGACATCCTTTTTTAGTTTCTTCTTATGGACAAGCATGTGGTTAATGAACGTCCTATTTTCTCTTTCTGTCGCTTTCGTTGAGGAATATTTTCCTCATGCGTATATTTTTAGGTGTAATTTCTACATATTCGTCGCTTTGTATGTACTCAAGAGTTTCCTCTAGCGAGAATTGTATTTTGGGTGCTATATTAAGACCATCGTCAGACCCCGACGCTCGCATATTGGTTAATTTTTTACCTTCCAATATATTAACCACCAAGTCGCCCGGGCGAGTGTGTTCACCTATAACTTGTCCCATGTACACATCTTCACCTGCCTCTACAAAGAACATTCCTCTGTCTTGAAGTCTGTTAAGAGCATAGCCTGTAACTGAACCTGTTGATTTAGATATTAGTGAGCCGTTTATTCTTTCAGGGATTTCTCCTTTATGAGGTTGATATTCTTTTAAGCGGTGGGTGATGACAGCTTCGCCCTGCGACACTGTCAATAAAGTATTGCGCAGTCCTATCATGCCTCGCGATGGGATGTCAAATTCTAAATGTTGAATGTCGCCCTTTGGTTCCATCACAAGCATTTCCCCTTTTCGTCTGGATACATGGTCGATTATTCTGCTCGAATGTTCCTCTGGTACATCAACTGCAAGTATTTCAATGGGTTCGCACTTCTTGCCCTCTATTTCTTTGTATATAACCTGTGGCTGTCCGACCTGCAATTCATAGCCCTCTCTACGCATAGTCTCTATAAGTATTGCAAGATGCAGTATCCCCCGTCCGTAGACCAAAAATCTGTCTTCGGAGTCGGTGGTTTCTACCCTTAGAGCAAGGTTCTTTTGAACCTCCTGAAACAATCTGTCTCTAATATGGCGAGAGGTGACGAATTTACCTTCCTTTCCAAAAAATGGAGAGTTGTTGATGGTGAACAGCATATTCATTGTTGGTTCGTCTATGGCAATACGCGGTAGAGCCTCGGGTGCTTGCAGGTCGGCGATGGTGTCGCCTATTTCAAACTCAGTAAGACCTGTAACGGCACAAATATCACCAGATCCTACGTGCGAAACTTTGCGTTTTCCGAGTCCTTCAAATACATGAAGCTCTTTGACAGTCATTTTCTTAACACTGCCGTCTGCAACACAAAGCCCAATCTGTTGGTTTTCTTTTATCTCGCCTCGGTAAACTCGCCCAATAGCAATACGCCCTGTATAGGATGAAAAATCAAGAGATGTAATTTGCATCTGTAATGTTCCTTCGTTGACAGGTGCAGGTGGTATCTCCGACACTATGCTGTCGAGCAAAAAGGAAATGTCTTCGGTGGGTGTTTCCCAGCCTTTTCCCATCCATCCCATTTTGGATGAGCCATACACAGTGTGGAAGTCCAATTGATCCTCGCTTGCACCTAAGTTGAACATCAAATCGAACACCGCTTCGTGCACCTCGTCTGGACGACAGTTTTCTTTATCGACTTTGTTGATTACAACAATAGGCTTTAAGCCTGCTTGGATGGCTTTAGATGTTACAAAACGTGTCTGCGGCATTGGTCCTTCGAAGGCATCAACTAGGAGCAGCACTCCGTCTGCCATTTTCATAACCCGCTCTACTTCCCCGCCAAAGTCGGCGTGTCCGGGCGTGTCTATGATGTTTATTTTTACACCGTTGTATGTTACTGATACATTCTTGGAGAGTATGGTAATACCGCGTTCTCTTTCAAGGTCGTTGTTGTCGAGGATAAGATCATCGTACTGTTTATGCTGCTCCAGTGCTTTGCAATAATGTATTATCTTGTCAACAAGAGTAGTCTTACCATGGTCTACGTGTGCAATAATGGCAATATTTCTGATATTTTGCTTCATCGTGATTTGAATATTTGAGGCGCAAAGGTACGCTAATAAACCGTAGGTATAACTATTGCAATAATAATTTAGGATTAACATTTCTGATTATATAATTTTACGATGCTGTGATGTTGCGATATATCACCTAAACTTTAAACCGTAAATAATTCAATTATGTATTGAAGAAAGACTCGTCGTATTGAGGTGCAAGTCCGGGAAGTGATGACTTGAAATAAAATTCTTAACTTTGAGCCTGAAAGTGATTTTTCTCAAATCGGCACTAGTAATAAGAAAGCATTAGGATAATATAAAAATAGGGGGCAGATGACTAGAAAAACAGCTATAAAATTATTTCAAGACCAAAGAGTACGGGTACTTTGGGATAACAGCAATGAAAAATGGTACTTTTCAATTGTTGATGTGATTGGCGTATTGACTGAAAGTATCAATCCCAGAAAATACTGGAGCGTTCTAAAAACAAGACTGAGGAAGGAAGGACGTGAGTTGACTACAAACTATAGTCAATTGAAAATGCAGTCAACTGACGGCAAATACTACATGACCGACGTTGCTGACACGGAGCAGTTTCTGAGGCTTATAAGGTCCGTTCCCTTGCCTAAGGCGGAGCCATTCAACCTGTGGCTCGCTAAAGTTGGAGTTAGACAAGTAGACCCTTGGTTCGTTCTAATATCCAATATCTAAATACTAAAACCTATAAAATATAAACAGATGAAACAATATAAAGACCTACTGCAACACATCCTCGACAAAGGAGTTAAGAAAGAAGACCGTACGGGGACAGGAACAATCAGTACTTTCGGCTATCAGATGAGGTTTGACCTACAAGAGGGATTTCCTCTGGTTACGACCAAGAAACTGCACCTAAAGTCCATTATCCACGAGCTGCTTTGGTTTTTGAATGGTAATACTAATATTAAATATCTGGTTGATAATGGAGTGCGTATATGGAACGAGTGGGCGGACGAAAACGGCGACCTCGGTAATATCTACGGATACCAATGGCGGAGCTGGCAAAGCAATGACGGCAAAACAATCGACCAGATACAAACGGCTATCGACACAATAAGAAACAATCCAGACTCGCGCCGAAACATTGTGAGCGCATGGAATGTGGGCGACCTCGACAATATGAACCTGCCACCCTGCCATCTGTTGTTCCAATTCTATGTGGCAGAGGGGAAGCTATCGTGCCAGCTCTACCAGCGTAGTGCCGACTCCTTCCTTGGAGTGCCTTTCAACATTGCGTCATACGCTCTATTGACGATGATGATGGCACAGGTAACGGGTCTTAAACCAGGCGATTTTGTTCATACTCTCGGCGATGCTCACATCTATACCAATCACTTGGAGCAGGTTAATACTCAGTTGTCAAGAGATCCATACTCACTTCCGACTATGAAGATAAACCCTGCGGTGAAGTCTATCTTCGATTTTAAATATGAGGATTTTGAGTTGCAAAACTACGAAGCACATCCGCATATAAAAGGAATCGTTGCTGTTTGAATTGATTGAGATAATATTATAATCAAAATGTAGTGGCAGAAAATTGTCTGTTAATCCGAGAATCTGAATATTCAAAAATCTTAAGAACATGAGCAAACCAGAGATTATTATGATTTGTGCCGTAGATAACAATATGGGCATTGGCAAGGACAATGATATGTTGTTCTACATTTCCGAAGATCTGAAACGCTTTAAACAATTGACATCAGGACAGGCTGTCGTTATGGGGCGCAAATGTTGGGAGTCCTTGCCCAAACGACCGCTTCCAAACAGAGAGAATATTGTAATGACTACAAATACAGATTATAAGTGCGAAGGTGGAATACTTGCAAACTCCGTTGAGCAAGTCCTTGCAATGACTAAAGACACTGATAAAGTATTTATCATCGGCGGTGCTCAGATTTACAAATTGTTTATGCCATACGCCACGAGTCTGCTAATTACGGAGATAGACAATAGTAGCAAGGATGCTGATGTTTTTTTTCCTGATATTGATATGAATGTTTGGAAGATAGCAGACAAAAGCGAGATTAACACAGATGCTAATCAGGTGAGATATCGCTATGTAAACTTCAAAAAGAGGGCAGACTCATGATGAGCCTGCCCTGATAAACAATATATAATATTTTTTTTTATTTGGGGTTTGTATCCCACCAAAGCGGAGTAGCTCCGTTGTCGGCACCTCCTAGCATTCCGACAGCATTGGCATAACCGTCGGGGTTATTGGCTTTCTCAGTAACCGAGAAGTTAAGACGACGCACTTTCTTGTCGGTATCGATCACGCCTTGGCTATTGTTAATAATTACCGGGAGTAATTTAGGGTATCCTGTACGACGCTGCTCTGCCCAAGCCTCGATTCCGTCAGGGAAAACCGCCAAATACTTTTGTGTGATTATTTTTTGCAATTTCACTTCGTCGCTTGCTCCAGCATCCCATTTTGGGGAAACATCGTTCAGGTTTGCCGAGCCAGCTGTCTCGTTGTTGTCTGCATTCAGGTAATCAGTGAACGGAGCTGCAATAGCATCGTTTGCAAGATAAGTATCGGCAGCACCAAGTCCGTATTGGTCGAACGATCTTTGTACTCCCTTTGCATATAGCTCTGCATCCGTTCCGCCCATTCCGCTCCAACCTTTCAATGCGCCTTCGGCGCGAAGAAGGTAAACTTCAGCGGCACTCATAAGTTGTGCAGGAGTTTCGGCAGCGAAGTTCAACGACGAGTGTTGTCGGTATAAATCTTTGTCTGGAATATCTATACCCTGTCGAATACCTTTATACTTAACATCCTTAGCAAGAACTGTTGCATCGGTGGTAGGCAAGAAGTACTTTTCCAATCGTGGGTCGTCGTACCCTGTCATGATAGACTCCATAGTTGCGCCCATCTTGATGTCGCCCCACTGGATAGAGAGCGCAAACAGCGGATGCTGATATCCTTTTCCACTCACCGTAGCATCAAAATCTTCCATAACTCCATAGGAGTTAGCCATTGCAGCTTCGGCTTCGGTTTTGGCTTTTGCAGGATCGACATCCGATATGCGCATAGCCAAACGTAGGCGCAGAGAGTTGGCATATTTAATCCACTTCTCGAAATCGCCACCAAACATCAGGTCGTAGCGTTCCAGAGGTTTTGCGCCGGGATTTGCAGAAATATATGTTTCTAATGTTGAAACACATTCGCTCAAATCTTTTAGGAATGCGTAGTATGCATCCTGTGTCGAGTCGAATTCGCCGCCCGTTTGCGAGTCCCCGTAATGTGTATAGATGACAGGTCCGTATTGATCGGATAGGCGATGTATTGCTGCCACCCTGAGGATTCTTGCTGCAGCATAAATCTCGGGATAGTTTTCCTTTGATGAGCGTTCAACTTCGCCTGATGCTGTCATGAAATAAGCATAAGTATAATCCCAGTTCGAGCCGTTCCATCCATCAATGAGTGCGTAGTTGGTGTTGTTCACATTACCGTTAAATGCGGTAGGGCTCATCATGTATCCCGAGAAAATATCGGCATTCAGGTTCTGCATAATTTGGAATGGCCAGTTGATGCCCCATCCCCAATCGAAATTGCAATAAATCATTTTCTGCATCTGAGGGAAGAATCCCCCCATTGAGTAGAAATCTGATTCAAGTTGGTCATTTGTTATCTTGCTTTTGTCAATGTTGTAATCTTCGAAGTTGCTTGTGCAGCTGAATGTTAAGAGTAAGAGCGTTGCGAATATGCCTAAAGGCTTAAATATATTTTTTTGCATGATTGTATATTTTAATAGGTTAGAAAGTAAGTTTGACATTAAATCCTAAACTACGAGTAGTAGGCATTCCGAACACATCAACACCCTGTAAGTCGTTGCCGGTGCCCAATACGGCATCAGGATCGAAAGGGGCTTCGTTGTAGAAGAAGAATAAGTTTCTGCCAACAAACGATAGTGTTGCGCCATCTATAAATCCAGTCCTATTCAATAGGGACTTTGGTAGACTATATGACAAGGAAAATTCTCTTAGTCGGATGTTGGTAGCAGAATAAACATAATTTTCCGAAACTCCGTCGCGACCACCTGTTAACTCATAGAAGCCTTGAACATCATTTACTTTTGTTCCTTCAAGCATTGCATATCCTTGATTTCTGGCATCGGCAGTTGCGGCAGTAACACCAAATTGGTCAAGGTCGGCTTGTGTCAGCGATACTACATCGCCACCAAATCTACCGTCAATCAAGAAACCCAGTCCCCAGTTCTTATATCTGAAAGTACTGTTCCACGAGAGGTTGAAGTCTGGAGTAGCGTTTGCAATCTTACCAAATTCCGAACCTATTATCGGTAATCCTGTATCACCGTCGTATTGAATATTGCCGGCATCGTCTCTTGCGAACACCTTGCCGTAAATATCGCCAAACGATCCGCCTTCTTCTAAGCGCATCCAGTATGAGCTGCTTGTTTGTTGTCCTATATTGAAGGCGTCAAGATCTGGGTGCAGTTCGATTATTTTATTTTTGTTTTGAGAGAAGTTAATGTTGTTGTTCCAAGAGAAATTCTCTCTGTTGAACGGGTTGATGCCTAATACGATTTCTATACCTCTGTTTCTGATATTACCTGCATTAACATAGTAATAGCTATATCCAGAGCCTGCGGGTGCAGGAAGGTTGAAGTATTGGTCGAGAGTATTAGTCTGATACCAAGTAAAGTCAAAAGTAATGGCATTTCTAAGGAAGCGTGATTCGAAACCAAATTCTTTTGACTCTGAGATTTCAGGTTTCAGGTCAGTGAATGGGGCATTACCATTAAATATAAGGCTGCCGCCCGCACCCATAGTGTGAGTTTGGTAGCTTACGCCAAAGGGGATGGTGTTACCTACTTGTGCAAAAGAGCCTCTGATTTTGAGAAATTCCCAAAAATCGGGCATGTTGATAAACTCGCTCAGTACGGCAGTTAGTCCGACTGAGGGGTAGAAGAAGCCGCTAGACATGCTGCTGGTATATGCTAAAGTTGACGACCAGTCGTTGCGGCCGGTAAGGTCTAAAAACAGTCCGTTTCTCCATCCTAGCTGTGCTGTTCCGAATATAGATTGCATCTGTGTTCTTGTGTTGAGTTCTTCGATATAGCCTGGTCCGGCAAAGTTGCCCAAGTTGAATACATTTGCGATTTCCAATCCGCTAGGTCGAGAGTCCATCATTGTATAACGTAGTTTCATGTCGGTAATACTTGCTCCTAAAGATGCTACTAATGTAAAATCCTTGCCAAGGTCTTTGTTCATGTTGAGTAGCATATCTCCATAAGTCAGCGATTCGTGGCGGTTGCTAGTGATATAACGACCGTTGTTGTAGGTTCCTCCTACTAGCTCTGGAGCAGTAGTGGCATATATGTTTTGGTCGAACTGGTCGAAGGTGTTATCAGAGTTTCCGCGCAGTTGGAAGTTCAGCCAATCGGTGATGTTCCACTTGGCATTTAGCGAAGCTATAACCCTATTGCGCTTGTCTTCGCTAGGAAGCTCGTTAGTCAGCCACCAAGGGTTTTGCTCCCACGAATCGGGAGTCTTGTACCAATTCTGAATGTTTAAGTTGCGTTCTGCATTAAACTTTCTGTGCTCATTTTTGTATGGAGCGATACTCTCCCCTCTCGGGTATCTATACAATCCTACCAATGGATTCATGTAGTAGCCTCCGGGAGTAGGGCGGTTCTTGACAGTCTGATTAATAAGATTTACGTTTCCATCAAGCTGAATCTTGCCATTATAAAGTTTTGCTGTTTGACGCAAATTGATATTGTGCTTGTTAAGTTTATTGTTTTCGATGATACCGTTAGCGCTTGTATTTGCATAGGAGTAGTAAGACTGCATTTTCTCATTTCCGAAACTAACCGATAATGAGTTGATGGCAGTAACGCCTGTTTCAAAGAACTCCTTAGCATTGTTGTCGCCACCATTGATTTTTTCTCCCCAACTTTTGCTGCCTTCGGAAGCTCCGTATGAGTTTTGGAAATCAGGAGTTTCGATAGCATTGTCAAATGTAACATTGGAAGAGAAGTTGATAACAGGTTTTCCGACTTTTCCTTTTTTAGTTGTTATCACAATCACTCCGTTTGCAGCACTAGAGCCATATAAAGCAGCAGCAGAAGCTCCTTTTAGCACAGTCATACTTTCAATATCGTCGGGGTTGAGGTTTCCTATTCCGTCACCACCGTCTCTTGCTCCTGCGTCGTTTGTTCCGCCAATTGATGTAGCAGGTTGAGTGCCTGATGAGTTCAGCATAGGAATACCGTCAATTACGTACAGAGGCTGGTTGTTGCCTGTAGCCGAACGGTTACCACGAATAGTAACTTTGGCGGAACCGCCGACACCCGACGAGCTTTTGTTGATAACTACGCCGGCACTTTTTCCTGCTAATGCGTTAATCATATTTGCGTCTTTCGAGCGGCTGAGGGCATCGCCGTCAAGTTGTTGCGCAGAATATGTCAGTCCGCGTGATTTTTTCTCTATACCGAGTGCCGTAACAATAGCACCCTCCAGTTCGATTGAACTAGACGCAAGGGTTACATTGATTGTAGTTTGCTTGCCTACGATTACCTCTTGATTGTCGTAGCCGATAAAAGAGAATACCAAAACGGAGTTCTCGTTAGGAACTTTGATTGAATAGTCTCCATTTACATCGGTGATGGTGCCGTTGGAACTCCCTTTCTCCATGACCGTTGCTCCAATAACAGCAAGACCTTCGGCATCTTTTATGTTGCCGTTTATTGCAATCTGCGCCCATGCGTTGGTTGTAATTACAAAACACAGGGCAAAAACAAATAAAATTTTTTGCATAAATCTACATTTAAGGGTTTATTAAATAATCAACCGAGTGTTAGGCTAAGAGTCAGTTCGACGGCGAAATAGTCTTGTGTGTTAGAGAGTATATCGCCCTATGTGTATGCATCACTTTTTGTGGGTAAGCATTAGGATTTGTTAGCCACAAGTGCATGAGAGACCGTAACTTACTGTGCTTCAGTTTCGATCGTGTGCTTCTAAGTATTGTTTATTTCATTGTGGCGCAATATAGGGAGTTTTAAAATCGCAGCCTAATAAAATAGTAATCTTTTATTAACTTTAAGCTAATTTAATTAAGGGTTAGAGAGGTATTAAAAAAGAGGTCTTGCAAATAGTATGCCGTGCAGTTGTGTAAGAAAATGTAAAATGGTTAATGTTAGGTAACAGTGTGTAAAAATAAACAGAGAGGAGTGGTAGTTAATGTTATCTTAACATGGCTGTGAATTGTATAGAAGTTTTATTTTTGGTGTGAGATCTTGTTGATTATCTTGTCAAGCTCCTCTCTGTATACGTCGAGTTCGAAACCTCTGTTTGTCATGAATTGTATTAGTTTCTGTCGGAGTTTGTATTTGTCGGATTCCTTTAGTTTGTGTGATTTTGAAATTAGTATATTCTTGGCAATTTGTTCGTATATATTATAGTCAAAATCGTTCAAAATGTTATTTACAACATCGCCTTGCAGGTGCAACTGTTTAAGCATAAAACGAACCTTCTGTCTGCCCCAGTGATTGTACTTGATTTTATCGTTAACATAGGCTTTGGCAAAACGCAAGTCGTCAAGAAACTTCCCAGCTGTAAGTCTGTCTATGATCTTTTTGACTTTGTCTTCGTCCTCTATGCCCCAATCTCGCAATTTTTCGGTTATCTGGAAGGTGCAATACTCCCTCTTTGAGCAGATAAAAGCAGCCTTGTTATATGCCGTTTCGTTTTTCATTGATTGGTGTTTATCATTACAATTAAAAAGTTTGCTCATCAAAGGTAGTTCTTTATTTTGTGTGTTCGTGCTTTGTTTTAGTTGTTAGAAATTGAAATTAAGGAATAAGTGATGATAAAGCTCCGGAAAGGAGGTGATAAGCTGGATTTTTGGCGTGTTTGTTTCTGAATTATTGAGAAATGTTTAATTTATTTTTGCCGTTAATGGCATGATTATTTCGTTCTGCCTTTATAAGTGAGACTACTTTGGATGTGTATTATATTCTTTTATTAGGCTGTGTGTCAAATAAGTTAAATTCACCCCTAGGTTGATAGGTTATAAGTTGATGAATAATGAGGGCTGAAGATAAAACGTATTGATCTGTGTTAGTTTTACACTTAGGATAAGCTAAAAAAAACGCTTTAGATTTCTGTTGGTTTCTTTACCTCTCATGTGAGTTAGAGGGCGGAGCTGTGGATACAATGAAGCGTTATAACTTCAAATACTTCAAAAAATATGCAAGTTCAGATTATCGGATTAGGCTATATCGGTTTGCCAACAGCAGCTGTTATGGGTTCTTTAAAGATCTCCGTTCGAGGAGTAGACCTTCAGGAAGAGGTCGTTAGTGCGGTCAACAGAGGGGAAGTTCATGTTTTAGAACCGGGTTTAGAGGCATTGGTTAGTGCCTCGGTGAGTGATGGCAGTCTTTGTGCATCGTCTATCGTCGATGAGGCTGACGTTCACTTGGTGGTGGTACCTACGCCATTTAAGTGTAATCATGAGCCCGACATCTCTTTTGTAGAACAGGCAACAAGTCAGCTTATTCCTATATTGAGGGAGGGAGACACTTTTATAATTGAATCGACATCGCCCATAGGAACAACAGAGCGTATGGCTAGGTTTATATTTAGGGAACGACCGGAACTTAGAGACAAGATTTATGTCGCATATTGTCCGGAGCGAGTGTTGCCGGGATATGTATTGCATGAGCTAGTACATAATGATAGAGTTATAGGAGGGATAAACTCTGAATCTACACAAAAAGCGTGTGAGTTTTATAAGTCTTTTGTGAGGGGAGAGTTGCATCAAACAAATTCTCGCACGGCAGAGATGTGCAAGCTGATAGAGAACTCATCACGAGATGTGCAAATAGCCTTTGCCAACGAGTTGTCTATCATTTGCGATAGGGCTGATATAAATGTGTGGGAGCTGATAGCACTTGCTAACAAGCATCCGCGTGTCAATATTCTAAATCCGGGCGCAGGGGTAGGAGGGCATTGTATTGCTGTAGATCCTTATTTTATAGTTTCGGATTACCCCCAAGAGTCCCGAATAATAAGAAATTCTAGAGAGGTCAATGATTATAAGGCTTTTTGGTGTGCCGAAAAAATCCGTAATAGTATGTTGGAGTTTGAGATGCATAATGGGCGAAAAGCTGTTGTAGCATTGATGGGTCTAGCTTTTAAACCGGATATAGATGATCTTAGAGAGAGTCCGGCTGAGTTTATTGCGCAAAAAGTGATGCAGGCAGAGATGGGTGATATACTTGTTGTAGAGCCTAATATCGATAAGCATGATATGTATAATCTAACTGATTATAGAGATGCTTATTGTCAGTCCGATATAGTAGCTTTCTTGGTTGGGCATAAGGAATTTATCAAGCTGGAACACAAAGACGGCAAGGAGATATTAGATTTTGTCGGAGTGTTGGAGGGCTAATAGTATGAAGAAGAGAATTTTGCTTGTTTTTGGGACACGTCCTGAGGCCATTAAGATGGCGCCACTTGTAAAAGAGTTAGAAAAGCATTCGGAGAAGTTTGAGACTTTGGTTTGTGTGACTGGTCAGCACCGAGAGATGTTGGATAGGGTGTTAGAGTTGTTTGAGATAAAGCCACAATATGATCTGGATATTATGAAAGCCGGTCAAGACCTTTATGATGTAACATCTCGTGTATTGCTAGGGATGCGTGAAGTTTTGCAAGAAGCGCAACCTGATTTTGTTTTAGTTCATGGCGATACTGCCACTTCGACGACAGCCGCGTTGGCGGCTTTTTACTTGCAAATACCAGTAGGACATATTGAGGCAGGTTTGCGCACAAATAATATTTACAGTCCATGGCCTGAAGAGATGAATAGGCAGCTCACCGGTCGTTTGGCTAGCTGTCATTTTGCTCCTACTGTGCTGAGTAAGCACAATTTGCTTAGTGAGGGTGTAGATGAATGGAATATTTATGTGACAGGCAACACCGTTATAGACGCTTTGCAATGGGTTATTAAAAAGTTTAAAGAGGATGCGGGTCTTGAATTAAGGGTAGTTCGCAAGTTGTTGGCTTTTGGCTTGCCTGCTGATAAGATAAAGGCATGGTCTAACCGGCAACGTAAGCTAGTTCTAATAACCGGACATCGACGTGAAAATTTTGGTCAGGGGGTTATTAACATCTGCGAAGCAATAAAGGAACTCGCATTGCAATATGATGATGTTGACTTTGTGTATCCTATGCATTTGAACCCCAAAGTTAGAGAAGCTGTTACAGAGGTGTTTGGGGGTAATATCGACAATGGTGTAGAAGAGTCAAATTTATTTGTCGATCGTAATAATAATACATACTTGATCGAGCCGCTAGATTATCTCCCATTTATGTTGTTGATGTACAGGTCATATCTTGTATTGACTGACTCCGGAGGTATTCAAGAAGAGGCGCCGAGCTTGGGTAAGCCTGTCTTGGTAATGCGAAATACGACAGAGCGTCCTGAAGCAGTCGAGGCGGGAACAGTAAGGCTGATAGGTACGGACAAGTCTGTTATTATCAAAGAGGTTTCATCATTGATTCTAAATAAGAATGTTTATGAGGAGATGAGTAAGGCTAATAATCCTTATGGCGATGGAATGGCTTGCGGTAGAGTAGTGGGAGTGTTGTCTGAGATAATGAATGAATGATAAATAAGTTTACAAAAGTAGTTTCTTCTGAGCATTTGCGAGGTGCTTCTTGGGTGCTGATTGGGAATGCTATGATAAGAAGCGGCTCTCTTTTGTTAACATTTATACTAGCGAGATTTATAGGTGTTGAGGCACTTGGAAGGTTTAGTATAACTAAATCTACTGTGTTTACTGTTACGATGGTACTAGGTTATATTGTTTCTACATCGGGGGCTAAATTTATTTCGCAAGAGACTGATAATAAAGAGGTCTGTCTTGAGTGGTCTAATTTCTTAATATCCTTGTCCCTTTTGGTGCATTTAGTGCTAGGTGTTCTGTTCTTTGTTCTTAGTGAAAGATTAAGTCTTTACTTTTTTGGGAATAATTCTTCAGTCAGAATGTTTAGGTTGGCTTCTATGTTGTTTCCTTTTGTGGGTTTGTCTACGGTTTCTCAGGGGATTATCATGGGAGCAAAAGAGTTTAGGGTGCTCGGGATTTGCAATTCGCTAATCTCGCTAATCTCAGTTCCGCTTGCTGTTGTGTTTTGCCTCAAGGGAGGGGGCGATGGAGCAATGTTAGGATTGGTCATAGCCTATATCATAGAGGCGTCTGTAAAACTTGGAGTAGTAAGTCGGGTAGTAGGAGGCATATCAATAAGGTGGAGAGGTATGTTGTCAAATACAAGAGAGCTACTTAATTTTAGCACTCCATTATTTCTAATTGCTATGATTACAGGTCCTTTCTCATATCTATATAAGGTACTGCTACTCAAGACCGCAAATGGGGTGTATGAGCTAGGAATATACGAGGCCATTGTTCAGTGGAATGTTGTAATAATGATGATAACAGGAGCTATAAGCACAACTTCGTTGCCAATATTGAATAGGGAGTACCAGAACTCTAGCAAGAGGATTTTTAGACAATCTGTAAAAGAAGCAATGTTTGTTAATATTGCTTCTGGTGGTGGATTGATGCTAGTATTTCTATTGTTTTCTAAGATTATATTGGGGCTGTACGGAGAGGAGTTTTTGTCTTATCATTCAACATTCATTATTGTGATATTGTCTACAGTATTTAACTCCTTGACATGGTCGATCGATAAGATATTTTATTCGATTAATCTTCAGTGGAAGAGCTTGATAATGTTTGGGGTATCGACAGGGGTAACGGTCGTACTATTTCTTTTGTTAAAGGATGTGTACGGTATATTCGGGTTAGCTTTAGCGCAATTGTTGGGTTGGGTGTCTGCATCTCTTACGGGTGTGATAATTCTTAGGAGATGGATTTAGTTCTAGCACAGATAATTATCTCGGCGATAGGTCAAGTTTTATTTGTTTTTTTTAGGACTAAGACACTTAATCATCCTGTGTTCTTTTTCAATATTGCTTTTTTCTTGCATAATTGGTCCGATTTATTTGTTACGTACCTTACGGGCGAGGAGGTGGGCGTATTAATTCCTACCGATATAACCGACAGAAGTATTGTAACGGTCGCTGAGTTTAATTTGGTAGCAATGTGGGCTTTTTTTATTGGAGCTTGTGTGTTGTGTAGGCGTGATATAGCACCGAGAAGAATCGTGCATTATAAATTTGATCGTTTCTTTGGTGTTTATTTGTTTTTGTCTGTGTGTTACGCTGTTTATATGTTTAGCTCTGGTCAGGTTGGTGCAAGTTATGGAGCAAATCAGGCATTGACTAGTTCGGATGCCTTTAGTCCGATAGGTACTCTACTCAATGCCAGAATAATATTGGGAGCTACTTATATAATTCAGAAAAACAAAGCAGGTACTAAAACGATAATTATAATTCTGACGGAGTTGTTGTTTTCTATGTTGCTTGGAGGCAGGAAAGCATTCTTGATAGTTGTTTTTGCATTCTTATTGCCAAAGGTTGACAAAATAACCTTTAAGACATTGTTTATAGCCTTGATAGCTCTGCCGCTAATATCATTTGCAGTTTTGTTTTTAAATGTGTTTCGGAGTTTGAGTGGACTTAATATCTCCTTTGTAGATAAGATTTGGCTTGTATCCGGAATTATTATGGATAATATGGAAGATTTGTCCTTGTTGTTATTTATGCAGTTGGCAAGTGCCAGTTCTGAGGGAGTGCAATGTTGGACGTACATGTTGATTGAAGAAGGACGCTTGCCATTAATGCATGGAAGGACCTATCTTCAGGCTGTAATTAACATGTTCATATTGCGTCCATTTCAGGGGCAAGTGGCAGATTGGCAAGCAGCCTATGTGTTTAAATCGGTTGCATATCCGGGTGTCGAAAACATGGGTTATGATTTTAGCTTTATGTCAGAGGCACTGTTGAATTTTGGGACAAGTTTCTATTGGATTCCATATTTGTTTTTGGGCTATTTTACCAAAAGTGTAGAAAATCGAGGGCAGTACAATAGTGCATATATGGTTTTTTATTATCTGATTTGGTGTGTTTTATTTATCACTTTCAGGACAGACTCAACTAGCACCTTTAGATACTTCTCCTATTTTATATTTTTTTGGTTTATAATGAACAAACTAACAATAAAACTAAATCGCTAATGAATGTTATCTTTTTTGGATCTTCGAAGAATATAGGGTTAACCTATCATTTTGCTCATACAGCAACGGCATTAAGTCGTCGGTTGAAGCAGAAGTTTTATCTGGTTTCTACGGCTTCTGAACAGGAGTCTGGATTGTGGGATGTTGTGCTGGAAGAACTGGGGAATGAAAACTGCATAATGCTGGAGCAAGATGATGCAAGTCCGGAAAGCAAGGTCGAACCGATAATAAAAAAAGGAGACAAGACTGTGATACATGTGCAAGGAAGAGTGCAGTTAAGGCTCATAGCACCATTGATTAAGAAATATCACAATACGGTAAGGGTTGTTATCACAATACATTCTTTTAGGAATGGGACTAAATGGAGAATCCCATATTCGCTATACTTGAGTTTCTTGTACAAGAAAAGTGTTGATAGCTGTATTTTCTTATCGCCCTTTGCATTAAGGTCTTTCTGCGGGAGTTCTTTTTTGGCACGAAAAGTATCTATAATACCATTTGGGTTGAAATCCTATGAATACAAAGAGCCGTTAAGCTCAGAACTGTCGGATGTTGTTGTCGATTGTTTGTGCAACAAGCAGCTGGTTAAAGGGGTGTATCTTGCAAATTTTCTAAAGAATAAAGGTCATTATTGGTTAATAAAGGGACTTGTAAAGCCCCTGAAAGAGAAACCAGATTTCAGAGTTGTTTTCTTGGGCGACACTAATACGGCAGAATTTGCAAGATGCAAGAAGCTTATTGTAAAGTACGGTCTTCAAGACAAAATATTAATTGCAGGACGAGTCAACCGAAACTATATTCCATGGATTCTTTCTAAGTGTGATTTTGCATTGACAGCTACAGGCTCGGAGAATGCTGGGCATAATTGTGTGGAGCCAATGCTTGCAGGTCTGCCTGTTATTGGTACTAGGGTTGGTTCAGCAGAGTTCCTGATTCAGGATTTTGTAACGGGGTTTGGCGTAAAAAATAAGGATTCGACAGCATTGAGTAGTAGTGTGTCTACCGCTCTTAACAATACTGACTTGCTGGCGATTATGGGCAAAAATGCAAAGGTGCTTGCGGATTCATTATATAGTTGGGAAAACATGGTCGATGCTTATATAAAACTGTATGAGAGTCTGTAAATATTTGATATTATGAAGTTGCTAATTAATACCTCGAACTTAAAAAAAGGAGGAGCAATTCAGGTTGCTCATTCATTTCTTAACGAAATTAAGACAAATGCCAAACATGACTTTCATGTGGTTCTATCGCTAATAATAAGTAAGCAGATTACTACTGCTGAATATCCTTCAAATTTTAAATTCTACGAATATACCCACAAGCAAAAATTTATTTCAATTGTAAACGGTCGTGATAAGTTTTTGGACAAACTTGAGAGTGAACTTTCCCCTGATTGCGTACTTTCTATATTTGGAACTGCCGGATGGCGTCCCAAAGCACCTCATATAATGGGAATTGCAAATGGGTGGTGGTACTATCCCGACAGCCCAGCATGGAATAAATTAAGCCTAATAGATAAATGTTCTAAAAAAATAGCTCATAAAATTCGCAAGAAACAAGCAAAAAAGGAAGCCTCTCATATTGTAGTTGAAACAAATGATGCCAAACAGAGGGTCAACAAGTACCTTAATATTCCTTTAGATAATATTTCGGTTGTTAGTAATACATACAATCAAGTATTTGACAACATTAATGGTATATTCAACAATAATAATGATAATAAGTGTGACACTTTTAAACTAATTACTGTAAGTGAGTATTATACACATAAAAATTTAGAGTTTATACAAGCTATAGCTAGTAGATTAACTAAAAATGACAACATCATTTTTTATGTAACATTACGTGATGAGGTTTTTAACTCGTTGTTCACAGACACCTCGAACATACGTAATCTAGGACATATAAAAATAGAACGACTTCCTGATATTTATTCACAAATAGATGCTGCATTTATACCAACATTAATGGAAACATTCTCAGCATCCTATCCTGAAGCAATGAAAATGGGAAAACCTATACTGACTTCAGATCTTTCTTTTGCTCATGACATTTGTGGGGATGCTGCTTTATATTTCACTCCATCGGATATAGATGATACTTTAGATAAAATTAAAACACTAATTAATAGTCACTCATTACAGAATAAGCTAAAATTAAATGGCTTTGCACAGCTTAGTAAATTTGAAACCTCTGCAAGTAGAGCCCAAAAGTATCTAGAAATTTGTGAGAGTATAATAAAAAAACTCTCATGAAACTTCTGAACTACTTGTAGAATTACCAAAAAACGAAAAATATCATCCAGCAGTTTTAAACTCTTCACTTCAAAAAAAATCAAGAGAGTATGTAATCTTAACATTAGACCTACTCTCAAATTTTACCGAGAACACAAATCTGTGCATAGTTGTCACAATGAATTCCTTTGTCAAGCTCAGGCAGTTTCCAATAGATGTTATTACAAAAACGACAAAACTTCAAACACATGAGCCTAAAACAATCACTCAAATCAATAGCTGAAAGTAGCCCTTATGGTATAGGCTCAAAATTGGCTCTAGTTCCCTTTTCTATAAGATTAGGAAGTCAATATCTTGCTTTTAAGAAACAAATAAACAATGGAATAGAGCCTGAACCTTATATCATCAAACACTTCTCTGAAATATTTGGATATGCAAAAAATAAATTTCCTTTTTATAAGGAACTATATAAATCAGCAGGTGTTTATGATTTGAAAATAAAGAATATACAGGATATTCAAAAACTGCCCATTATAACAAAAGAAGATATACGAGAACACTCTTCTCAGTTTAAAGGAGCAATGCGATTAAATACAGGAGGGACTAGCGGAGAACCATTTAATTTTTTTGTCGATAAGCATGCTTTTGCCAGAGAGTGGGCTCATATGCATACAATATGGGAGATTAAAGGCTACAAGTATAGAGACTTAAAAATAACCCTGCGAGGGAAGAATCTAGGAGAAAAGTCTTGGCAGTATAATCCTGTCCATAATGAGTTTATCATTAACACTTACACAAATGCCAGTAGAATAAGAAAAGACATTCTCCAGCTATTTCAGAAACATGATATAAAATACATACACGGATACCCATCTGCTATTTATAATTTCTTTCAAGAATTATACTCAGTAGTAACTGAGGAAGAAAAAGCTATAATTACAAAAAATATAAAAGCCTGCTTCTTAGGGTCTGAATTTCCCACTCCTCAAATAACAGAATGTCTTGAATCGAGATGGGGCTTAGATTATATTTCATGGTATGGGCATAGTGAAATGTGTATCCTTGCGTATGATGAGTTCAAGAAGAATGAGTACAAGCCTTTTATGACTTATGGCTATGCTGAGGCTGTAGAAAATAGGCTTATTGGAACTTCATTCCATAACTTTGATATGCCTTTGATTAGATATGATACAGGAGATTTAGTAAACCCTAGTTTTGACAAGTATGGGCTACTATCAAACTTTAAGATAACACAGGGTAGAAAAGGGGACTATATTTTGGATAGACACTCTAAAGCAATTCCTTTAACAGCCTTAATATTTGGAAGACATCATAAGGTGTTTGATTATGCTCGGTTTGTACAAGTTCAACAATCAGAGCCCGGCAAACTAACTTTTTTTGTAACTACTAACGAGCAAGATTGTCAAAAAATATTTCAAGATATTGATATGAGTAATGTTGATATTGAATACAATATTCGAATATTAAGTGAGCCAATAAAAACGGCATCGGGGAAAGTCAATCTAAAAATACAATCATAGTTTATGAAACAAATAATACAAGACCTTAAAAAAGGCGATACAATTTTAGAAGAGGTTCCTGCACCACAGGTGAAGAGAGGGACATTATTGATAAAAACCACCCGTAGTTTGGTTTCCTTAGGTACTGAGCGGATGTTGGTGGAGTTTGGTAAGGCAGGATTGGTGGCTAAGGCTCGTCAGCAGCCGGATAGAGTGAAAGAAGTAGTTGATAAGATGAAAGCTGAGGGTATTATGCCTACGCTCGATGCGGTGTTTAACAAGCTTAATCAGCCACTGCCGTTGGGGTATTGTAATGTAGGAGTGGTGGAAGCTGTGGGAAGTGGAGTTCATCGCTTTAAGGTAGGTGATAGAGTGGCATCAAACGGTAATCATGCAGAGTACGTATGTGTACCTGAGAATTTGTGCGCTAAGATTCCTGATAGAGTTACTGATGAGGAGGCTACTTTTACTGTGATTGGTTCTATTGGTTTACAAGGGATACGTCTTTGTAATCCGACTTTCGGAGAAACTATTGTTGTAATCGGACTTGGTCTTATCGGTTTGGTTACGGCTGAACTGTTGAGAGCTAATGGCTGTCGAGTTATAGCTTATGACTTTGATCAGCAAAAAGTCGACATCGCGAAGTCAAAAGGCATCATCGCATTTAATCTGGTAGAGGGAACAAATCCTGTAAAGTTTGTGAAACAAGCGACCAACGAAGTTGGTGCCGATGGTGTGATAATTACTGCCTCCAACCATAGTGATGAGGTTATTCATCAAGCTGCCGATATGAGCAGGCAACGAGGAAGAATTATTCTTGTGGGGGTAATTGGTTTAAATATCCGCAGAGATGACTTCTATAAGAAAGAGCTGACATTTCAAGTTTCTTGCTCGTATGGTCCCGGTCGCTACGATGAAGACTATGAGGAAAAAGGTCATGACTATCCACTACCGTACGTCAGGTGGACTGAGCAACGCAACTTTGAGTCAGTGCTAAATGCAATCGAGGCTGAACAGCTGAACGTGAAATCGTTGATAACCGAGCAAATTCCATTAGAAGAGTACGACAAGATATATGGAGATATGCGCAAAAAAGGCTCCATCGCAAGTGTTTTGGTTTATCCAAATGACACTAAGCATAGCACTTTGGTGCAGTTAAATGGTCAGTCTTTTCAAGGAGCAAAAGGAGTATTTGGAATAATTGGAGCCGGCAATTTTACATCTTCCACTATTATTCCCGGCATGAATGCTGCTAAGGCAAACATAAAAATGATAGCCAGCGCCGGAGGCTTGTCTGCAAAGACCTTAGCTAAAAAAGGCAATGTCGCAACTGCCACTTCTGATTACAAAGAAATCATAACCGATAAAGATATTGACACTGTAATGATTACCACCCGACATGACCTGCATTCTTCCATGACCTTAGAGGCGATAGAGGCAGGGAAAAATGTTTTTGTCGAGAAGCCTTTATGCCTCTCAAATACTGAGCTAGATGCCATCATTTCTGCAAAAAACAATCACCCCGAAGACAAATCTCCAATGGTTGTTGTCGGGTTTAATCGCCGCTTTGCACCATTGGCTGTGAAGATGAAAAAGCTGTTGGGAGATGGTGCTAAAAATATTGTTGCCACAATGAATGCCGGATTCATTCCTCCTGAGGTTTGGGTGCACGACATGCAAGTTGGAGGTGGTCGTATTATTGGAGAGGCTTGTCATTATATTGACTTATGTACATATCTAGCAGGAAGCAAAGTTACTTCTGTGTGCATGAACAGTATGGGAACGAATACTGAAGAAAATACGGACAATGCCAGTATTATACTTAAATATGAGAATGGCTCTAATGCTGTTATCAACTATTTTGCAAATGGGAGTAAGGCATATTCAAAAGAACGCATCGAGGCATTTGCACAAGGCAAAACATTAATCATTGACAATTGGCGGGTTCTTAGAGGCTATGGAGCTAAAGGGTTTTCAAAGCAGAAGACGAGATTAGATAAGGGACATAAAAATCAATTTATACAACTAGTGGAGTCAATAAAAACAGGCGAGCCAATAATCCCGTTTGATGAACTTGTGAATACTACAAGAGCTAGTTTTGCTGCTATCCAAAGCCTAAAAGAAAATAGATGGATAAAAACAGACTCTCAATAATACCGCATTTGCTTACAATTCTCAGGCTTCCTATTTCTGGGGTTTCAACTGATTTTAACTGCTTATGAGAAAACTTATACTGACTTACCATACCTTAAAACACCTTCGCCCCATACAAGTTCGTTATCAGTTATTGTATCGCATTAAGAAAGTGTGGGAGGCTGTTGTAGGTTCTAAATTTACTATGTTTATCCCTGCGGAAATATTCCCGTTAACATTGTCTCAGTGGATAGACAAACCCCAAAGCCTAGACGCATCGACGTTTACTTTCCTAAATCAAAGTGAGGAATACCCAGTGGCAATCGACTGGAACGAGAGGCGAAATGGGAAACTTTGGGCATATAATCTCAATTACATGGACTATCTTGTGCAAGAAGACATGTCTTTTGAACAAGGCATAGAGCTTTTGTGGAGTTTTGTCGAGAATCAAAGTTCCAACAATGTAGGATATGAGCCTTATCCTATTGCACTACGAGGTATCAACTGGATTAAATTTTTGTCTAAACACAATGCCCAGTATGGCGATAATAAAGCAATTACCAACTCGCTATACTCTCAATACTTAATACTAGAGGACAATCTAGAGTATCACCTGATGGGAAATCATCTCCTTGAAAATGCATTTAGTTTGCTCTTTGGCGCATTTTATTTCAACGATGTGTTGATGTTTTCAGTATCTGAAGGTCTGTTGAAGTCCGAGCTTAAAGAGCAGGTGCTAAATGACGGAGCTCATTTTGAGTTGAGTCCGATGTATCATCAAATTATTTTAGATAGATTGCTTGATTGTATCAATCTATTGCAAAACAATCAGCGTTTTGACAACCAGAAGCTGTTGCTTGATTTGCTACTTGGAGTCTCGGCAAAGATGCTGCGGTGGCTTAATGCGATGACATTCTCTGATGGCTCAATTCCCCTCTTCAACGACAGTACACGAGGCATAGCTCCTGCAACAATGCAGCTAAACGAATATGCCAAAAGGCTTGGGTTGTTAGATGTGCCGACCCACAATAAATATAAACTGGACGATTCGGGCTACCGTAGATTTGAGAGCTGCGACTACGAACTCTTTGTTGATGTCGGGGCAGTTGGTCCTGATTATATACCGGGACATGCGCATGCTGATACTTTTAATTTTCATTTGCGAGCTAACAACAAAGATATAATCGTAGACACTGGAATCTCCACATACAATAAAAACGCTTGTAGACAAAAAGAGCGCTCAACATCCGCACACAATACTGTGCAATACGGGAATTATGAGCAGAGCGAAGTTTGGGGAGGATTTAGAGTTGCCCGACGAGCGAAGATTATTTCCTTGCTTGAAAACGGAAACCGAATTACGGCAGTACACGATGCTTACAAAAGATTTGGAGTATGGCACGAACGCTCTTTCAATTGCAGCTCTCATGATATTGTAATTGTAGACACTATGCGTGGTGCTATATCAGAGGAATGTACTGCTCGATTTCACCTTGCTCCAAATCAAAAACCTCGGATAAGCAATAATATCATAACCCTCGAAGATGCTCAAATATTATTTCTCGGCGCAAGTTCGATAAATATAGTAACATACTATTGTGCATTGGAGTTCAACCTGATTCAGACCTCAGAATGCCTTGAAATAAAATTCCAAAGACAACTAACAACTAAAATAAAGATTAATGCGCATACTATTTCTTACTGACAATTTTCCACCGGAGGTGAATGCTCCGGCGACACGAACTTATGAACACTGCAAAGAATGGGTAAAGCAGGGTGTTGATGTTACAGTTATAACTTGTTTCCCCAACTTCCCGCAAGGAAAGGTGTACGATGGATATAAAAACAAAAGAATTGAACGAGAGGAAAAGGATGGTATAAAAGTGATTCGTGTGTGGTCGTATATCGCCGAAAACAAGGGGTTTGCAAAGCGCGTGATAGACTTTGTGTCATTTTCATTTTCGGCATTCTTTGCCGGATTATTTCAGAAAACAGACGTCATTATAGCAACAACGCCTCAATTTTTTACAGCATTGGCAGGGCGAACGCTCTCCTTTTGCAAGGGCAAGCCGTGGGTTATGGAGGTGCGAGACCTTTGGCCGGAGTCTATAAAAACCGTGGGTGCTATGAAAGATAATCTGTTTATCCGTTATTTTGAGAAAGAAGAAATGTGGTGTTATAAAAGTGCAGCAAAGATAGTTGTGGTTACAGACTCCTTTAAAAATACACTGATTGGTAAGGGCATAGACAAAGATAAGATAGAAGTTGTTAAAAACGGAGCTAATCTGGAATTGTTTAAACATAGCGAAAAAGATAAAGACTTAGTAAATAAACTTCGCCTAAACGGAAAAACTGTTCTTGCGTATGTAGGCACTATCGGCATGGCACACAACATAGGCTTTATTTTAGACTGCGCAAAGCACATGAAAAATACCAGCTATCATTTTCTTATAGTTGGTGACGGAGCAGAAAGGTGTAAGCTGGAGGAAAGGGCGAAGAAAGAGCAATTACTGAACGTTAGCTTTATCAAGTCTGTACCTAAGAATGAAGTCGTAAAATACCTGTCGTTAGCCGATATTGCACTTATAAACTTACGAAGTAGCGAGCTCTTTAAAACCGTAATACCTTCAAAAATATTTGAGAGTGCAGCTATGCAGATTCCTATCCTGATAGGGGTAGATGGCGAAGCGAGGTCTATAATCGAACAGTATGAGGCAGGTTTGTACTATGAGCCGGAAAACATTGACGATTTTTTAGAAAAACTTGAGAAAATATGCATTAAAGAACAGTATGAGAAATGTCAAGAGGGAGGGCGAAAAATAGCACGGGCCTTTGATCGTAAGTTGCAGGCGAACAGTATGTTCGATGTGCTTAGAGGTTTGTCTTCAAAAAACAATGCGAGACGTACAACATAGTTAGGAGCAGTGCTGCAACCAGATAGGGAAAGTCATGTGCGAGTTATTTGTTGATTGTAGCGCATGTTTAATACTCCTGTTATTCTCTTAATTGTAAGTTTCTGCGATTTATTGATAGCGAAATGTATGGCAATGTTGTCTTTTTCTTATAATTTAACATATTGAATGATTAAGGTTTTCTTTTTTTTTTACTATAATTGTACGCTCTCAATCACATTCCGTGTTTTGTTGGCAATTTTAACAATTTAAATTACAGTAAGTCATGCAAGATATAACTCCCCAAGAAGTACACAGCTGGGCTAAACAGTTTCTAACACAAGCAGAAAAAGAATTGACAAGCGCGGAAATAAAAGAACAAAGAAAGTACGCCGATTTGATTCAAAATCCTAACGATAAGATCCTATTGTCTAAAATGCTGGACGAATCTTCGCAAATTAGAAACGATAAAAAATTATCGCCACGAATCAGAACTCTTATAAAACAATATGGAGTACCTCAGTTTTTCGATGGCTCGGATACTTTTCTTATCAGAATGTTTGTTTCATTCGGATATATGTTTGACTCCATAGCAATGCCATTCTTTAAAAGCAAACTCAGAAAGGAGACAAGTAAAGTAATTATTGCCGAAGAACGCCCGTCGCTGACCCGGCACCTGTCAGGTAGAGCAAAGCAAAAGGTGGGGCAAAATGTAAATCTTTTAGGAGAAGTCGTATTGGGTAATGTCGAAGCAGACAACCGCTATCAACACTATCTGGATGCTCTAAAAGATCCTGATGTAAACTATATATCAGTAAAAATATCAGGGATATATGCTCAATTGCATCCCCTTAATTACAAACAAAGCAAAATAGAACTTTGCAAGAGACTGGCAAAAATATACCAACATGCCATAGATCACCCCTACACCAATGATGCTGGTGTATCAACCCCAAAATTCGTAAATCTAGACATGGAGGAGTATAAAGACTCAGAACTGACCCTAGACGTGTTCACTTCGGTGCTGAATATGCCTGAATTTAAGAATTATACGGCAGGGGTAGTAATACAAGCCTATCTTCCCGATGCGTGGAATTTTCAAAGCGAATTGCTGGAATTTGCAAAAAAACGAGCAGAGGCAGGTAGTGCTCCCATAAAAATGCGACTAGTGAAGGGTGCTAATCTCCAAATGGAAAGTATAATTTCATCATTGCGTGGATGGAACAGCCCCGTTCTGTCTTCAAAGGTTGAGGTTGATGCTAACTATCTGCGCATACTAGACCGATCATTGCTAGCCGAGAATGCTAAGATAATGCATGTGGGTGTGGCGTCTCACAACTTCTTCTCGATTGGCTACGCATACTTGCTCAGCCAGAGAAATGGCGTCGAAGACTATGTCAGCTTTGAAATGCTGGAAGGTATGGCAAACCACCTGCCCCGTGTTATGCGGAAACTAGAGAAGCAAATTATATTATACACCCCTGTCGTAAAAAAAGAACACTTCCTAAATGCAGTCTCCTACCTAGTTCGCAGACTGGATGAAAACACTGGCAAGGACAACTTCTTGAGTTATTCCTTCAACTTGAAAGCCGACTCGGAGCAATGGCAATTTTTATACAAGCAGTTCCAAGAGGCTTATAACATAAAGGATAAAGTCTCATCGACCCCTAGCCGGGTACAAGACAGACTACAAGGTATTGTAGAAAACTCGTGTGAAAGACCAAAAGGACAATTTAGAAACGAGCCCGATACGAACTTCGACCTACCACAGAATAGGAAATGGGCTGAGAAGATACTTGCAGATTGGCAAGACCGTCCTGCCCCAGAGTTTGAAAAACTGGATGCCGACGGTGTGCAAGCAATGATAGACGCAGCACAAGAGGATAAATCGGAATGGAGAAAAACCACAATGCAACAAAGGTCTGAAATACTGCATAAAGTAGCTGACAGACTATGCGAGTCCCGAGGCGACCTGATAGGCTGTATGGCCGCAACCACCCGAAAGACATTTATGGAAGGAGACGTTGAGGTCTCTGAAGCCATCGACTTTTGTCGTTTCTACCCCGACAGCATGGAAGCATTCCACAACTTGGAAACAGTGAGCTATGCTCCCAAAGGCATTGTGTTGGTTATCTCGCCGTGGAACTTCCCTCTTGCTATTCCCGTTGGCGGAGTGGCTGCCGCACTGTCTGGTGGCAATAGCGTTATCCTAAAGCCCGCAACGGTATCATATCCCATTGCTTTGGAGTTTGCAAAATGCTTCTGGGATGCAGGTGTGCCAAAAGATGCTTTGCAGTTAGTCTGCACTAAAAGCCGTGATGCTCTCAATATTCTGACTGCAAGTCCTGTTATTAAGCATACAATATTGACGGGCGGTACAGATACAGCTTTCAACCTTCTTAAAAACAATCCAACTTGCCCACTGTCTGCCGAAACAGGTGGAAAGAATGCAATTATTCTTACAGAAAGTGGCGATATGGATCATGCAATACTAAATATAGTCAGCTCTGCTTTCGGCAACGCTGGGCAAAAATGCTCTGCTTGCTCACTGCTCCTTGTCGAAAAAGGAGTTTATGACAATCCCGAATTTAAATCGAAGCTTAAAGATGCAGTTACAAGCCTGCAGACAGGCAGCCCTTGGGAGCTGAACAACATTATAGGGCCAATGATTACAAACGACAACGACAAGCTGTTGCATGCAATTAATAATCTAGAAGGTGGTGAATCATGGCTAGTAGAACCCAAATTTCTCGACGATGAAAAGTATATCCTCAAACCAACGGTGAAATGGGGAGTGCGCCCCGATAGCTATACCTTTAAAACCGAACTCTTCGCACCGCTATTGGCAGTAGTGCGTATCAATAGCCTAGAGGAGGGTATCAAGTTTGTAAATAGCTCCGAATACGGTCTGACCTCTGGACTGCAAAGTCTCGACGAAATGGAGCAAACTCTTTGGAAGGACAGTATCGAAGCCGGGAATTTATATGTCAATCGTGGTATCACAGGTGCAATTGTTAATCGTCAGCCCTTTGGCGGCATGAAGTTGTCATCCTTTGGCGGAGGCATCAAAGCAGGAGGCGTGAATTACACTTCGTGTTTCGTTAATTTCTCTGAAAATGAAGCATATAACGAGAATGTGAAAATAAGTCCGAAATTTAAGGCTCTGCAAGAACTGCTTCCCGAAGAAAGCAAAGCCCGCTTTGCCTACGCTGTCGACAGCTATCTGAAGAATTGGAAAGAGGAGTTTTCGGTGGAGCGTGATGTTAATAATATATTGGGCGAAAGCAATGTGTTTAGATATCGCCCAATAAAATCGTGTGTGCTCAGACTAAACGGAAGCGAAGAACTATGCGATATATTTATGGTTGCCGTAGCATGCTGTGTTACGGGTACTAGCTTGACAATCAGTTATGACGTTGATAATGGCAATATTGGGAATGCTAAGGATGCCCTCAGTGCGTTAAATATAAGAACAAAAGAGCAAAGTGAAGATTTATTCCTTGCAGAGCTCGATCAATACGAACGTGGACGGACCTTTAGTGACAATTTGTCTGATGAGGTGTGCAAAAAAACTTCTGAAACAGGTAAATATATTGCAACTCCCAAAGCACTTGTTGAAGGGCGTGTTGAGCTGTTGCACTACCTAAAAGAGCAAAGCGTAACTTACGAATATCATCGTTACGGGAGTATATTGGAATAGTGCAAAAACGATAAATCCAGCAAATGAATAATAAGAAAGAATACGCAACAAACGAAATTATTGAATTTTACGAAAAGCAGAAAATTACAAAATGGGTGTGGCTGATATTGCTGCCAATTGTCGTAGTGGCAATAGGAGGAAGTTATAAACAGCTAATCATGAAAGAAAAATTTGGTGATAATCCAATGTCTGATTCTGGTATTATTGTATTTCTAATATTTATTTTGTTGCTCGTCGTGTTCTTCCTTACCCTAAAACTTAATACGCTCATTAGTAATGCAGGTATTCAGATAAGATTATCGTTCTTTATCAAAAAAAAAGTTGCTTGGGACGAAATAAAAAATATTAGTATCGTTGATTATGGATTTGTTGGCGGGTGGGGAATTAGGTGTAGCACAGAATACGGAACAATTTACAATATGAGGGGAAGTAAAGGCCTTGCTGTAGAGTTGAAGAACGGAAGGCGTTTTCTGGTTGGCACCCAAAGGGAGAGTGAGTTAAGCGACATCATTAAAAGGAAGCAATTGGCGAAGACTAGTATAACATGATGTAGTGTTCGCTAGCAATTATAGCTTGTGTAAAAGCATTAAGGGGCTAATAAACTTTATTGATATCGCTAAAGTAAATTACTATTAGCAAGTTAAATATCTTTTTGCTTACTTTGCTAGCCTAAAACATGATAGGCATAGTATAATCAACTGTCAGTCCGTATAAAACGATGATAGTTTAAAGACAACAAACAATGAATGAAATAAAAGGGAAAATTACCTTCAAAGGCAACCCGATGACACTGTTGGGAAATGAAGTAAAGGTCGGCGATAAAGCACCGGACTTTATGGTATTAGGAGCAGGACTTAATCCTGTGAAATTGAGCGATTATGCCGGCAAGGTAGTGGTGTTGGCGGTATACCCGTCGATAGACACTGGTGTTTGCCAGTTGCAAAACAAGAGGTTCAACAAAGAGGCAGCAGGATTAGGAGACGCGGTAATTCTGTCATTGTCTTGCGACTTGCCTTTTGCTCAGGGGCGCTTTTGTGCAGCCGAAGGCTTAGATAAAGTCGTAACGGTATCTGACCACCGAGATGTAGATTTCGGTACTAAATACGGACTGTTGATAAAAGAACTACGATTGCTTACTAGAGCCACTGTAGTGATAGACAGGGATGGAACAATAAAATATTTGGAGGTCTGTCCGGAAGTAACAAACGAGCCGGATTATGAATCTGCATTGAAAGTTATAAAAGGACTGATTTAATCTTGCACTGAATATTATTAGTGGAATTTAAATCAGTATTTCATCAAAACTCTGCCACTCGTATCTGCAGTGGCAGAGTTTCTTATTCATGGTAATATAGCTAAATGAACATCTCGTTTTCGACAAAGGTGAATATACAAACCCTCAATGCAAGGGTCGGGTACGGAGAGAAAGGAGTCGCTCTCGGTTCCTGCTTTGCAAACAATATTGGAGGCAAATTGTCGGAGGGAAAATTCGACTTCCTTATAAATCCCGTAGGTATTACGTACAATCCGGCAAGTCTCTCAGCGTTGATAAATAGAGCATTAGAGGGTAAGACGTACTCTTCGGGAGATTTTTTTGAACACGAAGGCTTATGGAAATCTTACGACTTCCATAGCGACATGGCGCACGAGTCTTTGGACGACACCTGCCAAAGAATTAACGAAGCTATGAAACATCTTCGGGAATATCTAATGTCCTCAAAGACAATTATTATTACATTGGGCACTTCTTGGATTTACAATCTTGTCGATACAGGCAAGGTCGTAACAAATTGCCACAAGCAGGCAGCATCAAACTTCAAAAGACAAAGATTATCTGTCTCCGAAATGGAGCAACACCTCTGGTCGGCATTAGATGCCCTTTTTGCTGTAAATCCAAATGTCAATATTTTAATGACAGTAAGCCCAATAAGGCATCTGAAAGATGGAGCTGCAGAGAATCAGGTGAGCAAAGCATCTCTGCTGCTTGCCACAAACCAGCTCTGCGATAGATTTCAGAACGTAGAGTATTTCCCCGCTTACGAGATCATGATAGATGAACTTAGGGACTACAGATTCTATGCCGACGATATGATACATCCATCATCTCTTGCAATAGAAATTATATGGCAGAAATTTTTAGATACTGTGGCTTCTGATAAAACAAGGAACTTGTACAATGACGTAATGAGGATTGTCGCCGCAGCAAAACACATACCTCGCTCTTGTAATTCTCTTGACTACAAGAAGTTTAAGGCAAAGAGCCTCTCGAGAATATCAGAGCTGGAGGAAGAATGCAAAAGCTTAGACTTTGGAGAAGAGAAAAAGTATTTCTCCTCTTCTTAATTTATTGAGAATTAAAGAATTTTCCTTTGCTTAGCAATTATAAAAGTACTACCTTTGCACTCGCATTTAAAAATATATAATGTCTAATCACTAAAGGTTTTTATTTAAAATTATGACAAAAGAAAATCAAGAAAATCCTACGCCTGAGGTAGAACAAGAGGTTCAGGTAGCTGTAGAAGCAAAGGATGAGAAAATCACCGAAACTAAAAAAGCAACAAAAGTTGCTCCTGTAACAAGTGCCGAGCCAGAAGCAGATTTCGACTGGGACTTGTTCGAGGCAGAGCAAGTTAGCTCATTAAAGTCTAAAGAAGGTACTCCAGAGGCAAACGAGTACGAACAAACACTTACATCAATACAGGAAAAGGAAGTAATAGAAGGTACTGTTATCTCTATCACAAAAAGCGAAGTAGTTATTGAAATAGGTTATAAATCTGATGGTATTGTCGGACTTAACGAATTTAGATACAATCCGGAGCTAAAAGTTGGCGACAAGGCAGAAGTATTTGTCGAAACACTAGAAGACCCTAAGGGTCAGATGGTTCTTTCGCACAAGAAAGCTAGAGCTCTACGCTCTTGGGATAGAGTAAACGAAGCATTCGACAAAGACGAGATATGCAAAGGATTTATCAAGTGTCGTACCAAAGGTGGTATGATTGTAGACGTATTTGGAATTGAGGCTTTCTTGCCAGGTTCTCAAATAGACGTTAAGCCTATCCGCGATTACGATGTGTACGTTGGAAAAACAATGGAGTTCAAAGTCGTTAAGATTAATCACGAATATCGTAACGTTGTTGTTTCTCATAAAGCTCTTATCGAGGCAGAGCTTGAAACTCAAAAGAAAGAAATTATCTCTAAACTTGAAAAAGGACAGGTTCTTGAAGGAGTTGTTAAAAATATCACTTCATACGGAGTATTTATTGATTTAGGTGGAGTAGATGGATTGATTCATATCACAGACTTGTCATGGGGACGTGTAAACCACCCATCAGAAGAGGTAGAGCTAGACCAAACTCTAAACGTTGTTATACTTGAATTTGATGACGAGAAAAAACGTATTGCTCTAGGTCTTAAGCAGCTTACACCGCATCCATGGGATGCTCTTGACGACAATCTTAATGTTGGCGACAATATTAAAGGCAAAGTGGTTGTTCTTGCAGATTATGGTGCTTTTGTAGAAGTTGCTCCTGGTGTTGAAGGACTTATTCACGTTTCGGAAATGTCTTGGTCTCAGCATCTTAGAAGTGCGCAGGACTTCATGAAAGTTGGTGATGAGGTAGAAGCTGTTATCCTAACACTAGACAGAGACGAGCGCAAAATGTCGCTTGGTATCAAACAACTACACCAAGATCCATGGGAAAGCATTGATACAAAATATCCAGTAGGAACTAAGCTGTCTGCAAAGGTTAGAAACTTTACTAACTTCGGAGTATTTGTTGAAATAGAAGAAGGCGTAGATGGTCTTATACATATCTCAGACCTTTCTTGGACTAAGAAAGTTAAGCACCCTTCAGAGTTTACGTCAATAGGCGAACAAATCGAAGTTCAGGTGCTAGATATTGACATGGAAAATCGTAGACTTAGCCTTGGACACAAACAACTGGAAGAAAATCCATGGGATGTATTTGAAACAATATTCACGCCAGACTCAGAGCATGAAGGTACAATTACTGAAATGGTAGATAAAGGAGCAGTTGTTTCTCTTCCATACGGTGTTGAGGGATTTGTTACAACACGTCATTTGCAGAAAGAAGATAAGTCACAAGCAAAAGTTGATGAGAAATTATTGTTCAAAGTTCTAGATTTCTCTAAGGCTGCTAGAAGAATACTTGTATCTCACTCAAGAACATGGGAAGAGACAAACAAGTCGGCTAGCGATAGCTCAACATCAGCATCAGCTGCAAACAAGGGAGGAGCTAAGCCAAAAGTCCTTATCGACAAGGGCGAAAAAACCACTCTAGGTGATGTGTCAGGATTGGCAGAATTAAAATCACAGATGGAGAAAGCAGAAGATAAGAAAAAGTAGTCTACTGCTTTGAGATATTGATATAAGGGTGGGTTTTTGATCCACCCTTTTTTCTTACATTAAACATTAATTGAGCCCTGAAGCCAATACCACAAATAAAGCGCAAAAGGCGGGACAATACTAATTCTAGTCGCAAAATAATATGAATCCTTTTAATATAACTATACTTGGAAGCAGTGCTGCTGTGCCTACAAAGCAACGGGCATTATCTTCACAACTATTGAACGTTGGAGGGAGTTATTACTTGATAGACTGCGGAGAGGGGACTCAGTCGCAACTCAGCAAGTACGGTATAGCTATTCTCAAAATTGATAATATCCTTATATCCCATTTGCATGGAGATCATTTCCTTGGATTAATAGGGCTATTATCGACTCTCGATATGCTGGGACGTCGAAAGGCTATAAGCATATATTGCCCTAAAGGAGTGCCGGAGTATGTCGAGTTTCATACTCGCCTATTCGGAGGAGAATCCTTCGGCTTTGAGATTAATTTTGTATTGCACAACCCAAAGAGTCCCAATATAATTATAGACACTAACTCTATAAGTGTACAAACAATTCCCTTAAGTCATAAAATACCTACATGTGGATTTTTCTTCAAAGAAAAACAAGCACTCCCAAACATCAGAAAAGAAAAGATAGAAGTCTATAATATTCCTATAAAAGAAATTGTCAATATAAAGAATGGCGCGGATTTTATCACTAGTGATGGAAAGTCTATTCCTAATCAGAGCCTGGTAAATTCAGCACCACGCCCCCGTAGTTATGCTTATTTTTCTGATACTCGTCCTAATATTGAAATGGCCAAGATTATAGAAGGGGTAGATGTCTTGTATCATGAAGCAACGTATGGGAATGACCTTGGAAATCAAGCTGTTAAAACAGGGCATTCTACGTCTGTCGAAGCGGCAGAAATTGCTAAAGTAAGCAAGGCTTCAAAACTATTGATGGGGCATTTCTCTGCTAGATATAGCAACATAAGCACTCTTGTTGGCGAGGCTCGTTCTGTGTTTGCCGAATCTTATGCTGTCGAGGATGGTATGAATATTAAACTGTAAGATAGTTTAGTATTATGTGTTTGCTTTGCGCTTGCTTATCATTTGCTTGTATGCTAGTCTTATTGAGTCCTTTTCCATATAGTAAATAAGTGCAAAGAATAGAGAAAATAGAAGAGTGTTGACAACAAAAAATCCCATCTCCGAGTGAATATGTTGCCGTACAAATAATGATAGCGTATAAATCAATAATGACGAGATAAGGTAAATAAGTGCTTTGTTGATTCTGTAGTCTACATAAAAATATTTCTGACCTAGTACGTAGGAGATGATACACATAAGACCATAGCCAAACATCATTGCCATAGCTGAACCAATCATTCCGATATTTGGGACTAGTGCAAAATTCAGAACTATGATTGATATTACCCCAAGAACAGAAATAAAAGCCCCATATTTAGTCATATCGGTGAGTTTATACCAAACTGACAAAACATAATATACTCCTAAAAATAAATTGCCCAACAAAATGAAGGGTAGTATTTCTAGTCCTTCCCAATATTCTCTCGGAATTATTAGCTTTATTTGTTCTTGGTATAACAGTATTCCCAGAAATGCAATAAGCCCGGCAAGTACAAAAAAGTTAAGAGTATCTGCATATATACCTCTATCTGCATCTTTGCCCCTCGAAAAAAAGAAAGGCTCGAAGGCGTATCTGAATGCCTGTGTAAACATTGTCAACAATACCGCAATTTTAGTGTTGGCTCCGTAAATCCCTAAAACTCGCAATGCATTACTGTCCTCTCCTATGAGTTTTGGCAACAGGAGTTTGTCTGACTGTAATCCAAGCATCCCCATCAGCCCTACAAACATAATAGGTATACCATAGTTGAGCATTTTCCTGAGCAACTGTTTGTCAAACACCATAGGGTGTTTTCTTATGTATGGAAATAACATAACAAGAGTAACCGCAGATGCAAGAAGGTTGGATATGAAAATATACATCTCTTTGTTATCATGCAGATATATGTCATCTAGCCATTCTATATTCATATTCCTTATTAAATAGGGGCATAGTAGGAGGAAGAATAGATTGGCTACTATATTTATAGCAATGTTTATGAGCTTATAGGCTGCAAAAATTTTAGCCTTATTTTCCAAGCGTAGATACGAGAAAGGAATGGAGCTTATCACGTCTAGCCCGACTATAAGAGCCATTATAAATACATAGGACGGCAATGTTTTTCCTCCAAGATAACTGGCTGACTGTGTGCGCGTAAACCATAATATTACAAGAAATAGAAACGTGGATGCTGATAATGCTATAAAGGATGTGGAGAATGAATTACTTCTGTTTTCTTTGTCAGCAGCAAACCTGAAAAAAGAAGTCTCCATCCCATAGGTAAGAATAACGAGCAATACTGCTACATATGCATATAGTTGAGTAACGATCCCATATTCTTCAGGCTTTAACACTGCAACATACAGTGGGAACAAAGCCCAGTTTAGAAACCTTCCCAAGACACTACTGAGTCCGTATATTGCAGTATCTCCAAATAGTTTCTTTAATGATGACATCTAATATTATTAATGATAAATATTCTAAAGTATTACGGTTTTACTATCCAAAGCGAAGTATTGTCGGGATAATCCGATTTGAACGGACAAACCCGCGTCCCGAACGTGGAGCGATACCAACTGCGCTACATCCCGATTATAAAACACAGCAAAGGTAATATATTCAATTAAAAAGCCATCACATCAGTGACGGCTTTTTAATTGAATATATTATGAAGTCTTATTTTTTAACTCTCTCAAGGTAGTTGTTATTGGATGTATCTACCTTGATAGTGTCGCCGGTATTGATAAATAAAGGCACCATTATGGTTGCACCGGTCTCTACCGTAGCTTGCTTTAGAGCTGTCGACGACGCTGTATTGCCCTTCTCTGATGGCTCTGCGTATGTTACTTCCATCTCAACATTAGCAGGCATCTCAAGGTTTAAGGGAGTCTCTGTCTCGGCATGAATAATCAAGTCGCATACCAAGCCCTCCTTTAATAGGCTTTGGTTGTCTATCATGCTCTCGTCCAATAGAATCTGGTCGAAGGTCTCGGTATTCATAAAATTATACCCCGATTCGTCTTTATACAGATATTGGTAAGGGCGACGTTCAATCCTAACCGTATTTATTTTAGCACTAGATGGAAATGTATTGTCCACGACCTTGCCGGTTTTTACGTTTCTAAGTTTTGTTCTAACAAATGCGGCTCCTTTACCGGGCTTAACATGTAGAAACTCAACAACTGAAAAGATGTTGCCATTGAGTTCAAGACAAACTCCTTTTTTAATGTCTGATGTACTTGCCATTTTTTTTTATTAATCGTTCATTGAAATTAAAAATTCTTCTACAGAGCTAGAGCGCATTAATCGACCCTTCAGAAACTCCATCGCTTCTACCGAATTCATGTCGTTCAGGAATTTACGCAATATCCAGACTTTGTCCAAGACAGTCTTGTCGAGCAAGAGATCCTCTCGTCTTGTGCTTGATGCATTGATGTCCACAGCTGGGAAAACCCTCCTGTTAGATAGTTTCCTATCCAATTGAAGTTCCATATTTCCAGTCCCTTTAAACTCTTCAAAGATAACCTCGTCCATCTTAGACCCTGTCTCTGTAAGAGCAGTTGCTAGTATAGTTAGAGAGCCTCCTTGCTCAATATTTCTCGCAGCTCCAAAGAAACGCTTTGGCTTGTGAAGTGCGTTGGCATCGACACCTCCCGAAAGCACTTTGCCTGATGCCGGAGCAACAGTGTTGTATGCCCTTGCTAGCCTTGTTATAGAGTCTAGCAGAATAACCACATCATGTCCACACTCAACAAGGCGTTTCGCCTTTTCTAGAACTATATTGGCTACTTTTACATGTCTGTCTGCTGGTTCGTCAAAGGTTGATGCAATCACCTCTGCATTAACACTCCTTGCCATGTCTGTTACTTCCTCAGGGCGTTCGTCTATAAGCAATACAATCATATAAACCTCAGGGTGATTAGCGGCTATAGCGTTTGCTACCTCCTTGAGCAATACTGTTTTACCAGTCTTAGGCTGGGCTACTATAAGTCCTCTTTGACCTTTCCCTATGGGCGAAAATAAATCTATTACTCTGGTTGATAAATTATCTGATTTATTGCCGAGCAATTGGAATTTCTCGTTAGGGAAGAGAGGTGTAAGGTGGTCGAATGACATTCTGTCTCTTACAAATTCAGGGCTCCTGCCGTTTATTTCAAGAACTCTAAGAAGCGGAAAGTATTTCTCTCCCTCTTTTGGGGTTCTTACTGCTCCTTTTATTGTGTCGCCAGTTTTCAGCCCAAACAACTTTATCTGGGACTGAGATACATAAATGTCGTCTGGAGACGAAAGGTAATTGAAATCGGCAGAGCGCAAAAAACCATAACCATCTTGTACGATCTCAAGCACGCCGGTGTTTGTTATGTGCTCCTCAAAGTTAAATTGAGAGCGAGCCTTCGCTGACGGCTCTTTGGGGGCTGGTGTTGCCTGATGAGAGCTATTATTGTTGTTAATATTTGCCTTGTAGCCTTTGGTCCTATTATCGTTTCTGCTATGCGTATTCTCGTGTCGGAAATCCTTATTCTGAGTCCTGTCTTGACTGTTGGATCTTGTTCTAGGAGATGTCGGCTGTGTAGTAATGCGTTTTCTCGCTCCTGCTCCAATTTTCTCAAATCTTTTCCCCTGCTCTTTGGGGGCTGGTGTAGTTTCTTCTTTATTTTGCGGATTAATATCGTCAAGGTCGGTAATTAAGCTTGTCAAGTCGGATATGTTCTTATTTCTTTCTGAAGACACACTCTCTTTTGATTTATTTAAATTTTCAGAAGACCTGGTAATATGGGTAGAAGATTTATCTTCTTTGGGACTTGATGTCTTCTGAACATTAAGAATTTCCTCTATCAACTCGTTCTTTTTAAAACGTTCGGCTCTTTTTATACCGATGCCCTTTGCAATGTCTCTTAATTCTGAGACAATTCTTGATTTAAGATCATGGATACTATACATATGTATTTCTGATTGATTATCTAGTTTTTTGACCATCTCATTTATGTACAATGACAACCCTGTTGAAAGTTTTTTGTGAAAAATCAGGATTATAGATGAGTCACTACGTGATTAGTTTGAGAATTCTGACACAAAGGTAAGACAAATGTTTTATTAAACAAATGTTTTTGCCGTTTTATCTTAATTTATTGAAGATTGAACCTCTTGGCACCATCTATCTAGCCCCACATTAAAGCCCGAAAAATCCAACAATCGATTCACGAAATTATCAACTAGATCTTCCATTGTAATTTGTCCACTATAAAAGGATGGTGATGCGGGATAAATAACACCACCACTCTTAGATACTTTATACATGTTTTCAATATGAATATTGCTCAGTGGAGTTTCTCTTGTAACCAATATTAGCTGTCGGCGTTCTTTTAACATTACATCTGCTCCACGGCTTATGAGGTCGTTAGATATGCCATTGGCAATACGCCCTAGCATTCCCATTGAACACGGGCACACAATCATCTTGTCGATCCCTCCACTGCCAGATGCCAAAGGAGATCTGAAATCGGAGTTGTCATCAATAATTATTTTGTCTGTAAATCTCGGTGTCTCTGATAACTCCTCCTTCCACACAAACTCTGCCGATGACGTAAACACAACGCGCAGGCTATGCCATTGGTCGTGGATGGCTAGAAGTTTTTTGATGAGAACCTGTGTGTACAAAGCTCCGCTTGCTCCACTCACTCCTACTGCAATGTTGGGTTTTATCATTAATAGGTATTTGCTACTGACATGTATTTGAAATCTTCGGTGTTTATATTCTCATTGTCATCAGATATAAATACCACTCTGTATTCTTTGTTTGGGAGAATGTCAAAGAAATTGTCTGAGAAGCTGCCTCTTACTTTGTCGTTATACAAATATACGTTCTTCAGCAATTTATCTGAAGATATCTTGAGGATTAATTTGTTGCCGTCAGTAGTGAAATTTATTTGTGGACTACAACCTTTTGGTAGATTTAAATCTTTGACTCTCTTACTATAGAATAAATTAGAGCACAACATCTTGCCATTGCTCTCAACTTCGACCTGCAATACACTATAGCTGTCGAGTCCGCGTAGATTGGTATCGCTCAAGTTATATTGTCCGATTGTTTGACTTGTATTGGCTTGCATATCAAATTCTTCACTCCATTCGCTTTTTATTTCTCCGGCAAAATTGATGACTTTGAAGTTCGCTGTGCAAGGCAAAGATTGTTCGTGCGTACTGTCAGAAATCATGCTGACAACCAGATTATTAGCAACTCTGTGTGGAGATACGGCAAATGTGTTAAACGCCTTTTTTATAAAATATTGTTCAGCTTTCCATTCGCCATAATAGTCTATGGTCGACCATGATGCGACAGGCCAAACGTCGTTTAATTGCCAAAGCAAGGATCCCATGCAGAAAGGTTTGTTGCGACGATGCGAAAGCATCCCTTCCATCATTCCTTCGGCTTGTAAAACCTGTCCTATGTATAGAAATTGCTCAAAGCCTTCGGGTATATTATAATACTTATCCATATACCATTTTATCCTCAGGTTGCCTATTCCACTACGTTGATGCGAGGACATCACTTCCGATTCTATGTCCCAGTCCTCTTCTGTGGTATATTTCATAACACTGCTAAAAATGGGGAACGACTGGAAGCCATACTCGCTGACAAAGCGAGACTTGTGCTCTTCAAAACCAGAAAACTCTTGTTTCCCATGCCACACTCCCCAATAATGCATGTCTCCATCATTGGATGTCTCTTCTGTTGCTCTTTGACTTGTGGTGCCGGTCGATGGAGATGAAGGCCAATAAGGCAAGTTGCTGTATTTGTCTACTTGCTTTGGTAGTAAATCGTGGAAAAGAGCAAGATATCCATTCCATATTTCGACTCTTTGTTCTTCTGTATATTCTTGTTTCCAGCCCCAACCTCCCTTGGGTTCGTTGTTGGCCCATGCATTCTCTATCTCGTTGTTGCCACACCAAAGTGCGATGCATGAGTGATTTCTAAGCCTCTTGATGTTGTATGCCGCCTCCTTCTCAATACTCTTCAAGAAGGTACTGTCCCACGGATACATGCTACATGCAAACATGAAGTCTTGCCAAACCATGAGTCCATACTTATCGCATAGCTCGTAGAACTTTTCGTACTCGTAGATACCTCCGCCCCACACTCTTATCATATTCATATTAACTTCTTGTGCAGAGCTCAGTATGTGTTCATAGGTCTGATCGCTTACTCTTGCCGGAAAAACATCATTAGGAATATAATTAGCTCCTTTAGCAAAGACTGGAATGCCATTGACCTTAAAATAAAAAGGAGTACCGAGAGAGTCCTTTTCTGTTACTAGTTCTATTTGTCTCAATCCTATCTTGTTATCTTGCTTGTCAACCAAATTGCCATTCTCATAAAGTTCGCATTCAAAGTCGTAAAGATATGCTTCGCCCATCCCATTGGGCCACCATAATTCTGGATTATTGATTTTTATTGGTATGTTTACGGTGTTTTTTGATACTCCTGTTTTGGCCTCTGCCACAACCTTCCCATTTGCCTTGATGACTATCTTCGTGTTTCTGAAGTTTTCTCCGGCAAGCTCTATTTGGGCTAAAACCGAGGCTTCGGCTTTGTCTACACTCAATTGCTTGTAGTAAATATCATTAATTCTAACGGCATCCCAAGTTATAAGTGTAATAGGTCTCCATATCCCAGATGAAACCAAACGTGGTCCCCAGTCCCACCCAAAATGATATGGCGCCTTCCTTATGTAAGGACTTACTCGCTGGTCTTCTTCTAAGCCACCGTTGGTCGACTGGTCATTGCTCGCAGGGAGTTTATAATCCTGTTTACCTAGAATATGCAAGGCTTCTTTGATTGGAGACTTAAAGTAAATGGTCAGTTCATTGTTTTCCTTGATTATATCTTTCACATTTACTATGTGTCCGACAAACATATTGTCTGATGACAGTATTATCTTTCCATTGAGAAAAACATCCGCATAGGTGTCCAGTCCGTCAAATTGTAATTCTATATGATCTTTTTCAAGCCTATCTTTGCTAATCTCAAAATTGCATCTATAAACCCAGTCTTTTTTGTCTATCCATTGAAGGTCCTTTTCGTTTATACGATAGAAAGGATCTTCTATTTCTTCGTTTGCTAACAAGTCTGTGTGTACGCAACCTGGCACTGTTGCCAGCATCCACTTGTCAGTTGATGCATCCTTGAATGACCATTTATCTTTTATTTCAGTTCTTTCTATAATGTTGTCGTCTTTACAACTCGTTTGTACAGCCAATAATATCGTTAAGATTGTAAATAATCTGTTCATTGCTTATAGTATGTTATTATATATTGCTCAAATATACGCTATTATTTTAAATTAGTTCTTGTACGTTGTCATATTTATCTGAAACGGGGTTCTGTTTCAAATAAGTGCTATTGCTGCACGACTTGTTTAGGAGTAGATTTTTTTCTATTTTTGAACTAAATATTAATTTTCTAGAATGAATAGGTCTTTTGTAGTTTCCATATTTATTATTTCCCTTATTATGCTGAGTTCCTGTGCTAAAGGTCTACGACCAAATGCCGTCAGGGATACATATCCCAGCATATATCCTGTAAAGAAAGAAGATATAACCAGCCAGTCTAACTATGGCATGCGCAACGGGCGTATGCATGCAGGGCAGGATTTGGCTGCCCCGAAGGGCACGTACGTGTTTGCTGCCGCAAAGGGGATTGTTACCTATGCAAAACGTAATAGAAAGTCGGGATACGGAAAAATGATTACCATAAAACACGACTCCCAATACACAACGGTTTATGCGCACCTATCTAGAATTAGAGTGAAGGTTGGCAAAAGAGTTAAGAAGGGACAGTTTATTGGCAAAGTCGGCAATACCGGACGCTCCACAGGACCACACTTGCACTACGAGGTAAGGGTGAACGATAAGCCTGTCGATCCTCGTCCATACTTGCTTAATAAGTGGTGATAGGCGTTTAGTATCTACTCATAATGTTTGTGAGTCCCAGATAAGATGCAAAGTTGAAGATTAAGGCCTGCAAAGTGATTGCAACGCATATCTCAGACTTTATGGACAAACCTTAAATATCCTTTGGTAGTACAATATTTAGGATTATTCCTAGAAATGCCGCTATTGTAAGTCCGGATATACTCAAAGCTTCGGAGAATGGTATCTCGGAAATACCGATGCCACAGACCAAAATGATTGAGGCGATAATTAGATTTCGAGAGTGCCCAAAATCTAACTGCGCATTTATCATCGTTCTCACCCCTATGGCAGCAATCATTCCAAAAAGTACGACAGACACACCTCCCATTACCGGAAGTGGGATGTTGCTGATGGCTGCTCCAAATTTTCCGAACAGACTTAAAAATATCGCCATGAATGCGGCAACTCGCAACACCAAAGGATCGTAATTCTTGGTAACTGCCAGTACGCCCGTGTTTTCTCCATAAGTCGTATTGGCAGGACCTCCCATTAGTCCAGCAAAGATTGTTGCCAGTCCATCACCCAATATTGTCCTATTTAGACCTGGATCCTTGACAAAGTCCCTGCCAACAACAGCCCCGTTACTCTTTATGTCGCCAATATGTTCCATAAATACGACTAGGGCTATTGGAGCTAATGCTAGAATAGCATTCCACGAGAATTTTGGTGTTGTTGCAATTGTCGATACAACAGCATCATTGCTGAAAGTGAACCATGGTGCAGCTACTATGGCGTCAGTATTTAATACTCCTAATAAACTTGATGCAATGTAACCAACTATAACCGAGGTGAGGATGGGAACAAGGCGAAAGAAAGACTTGCCTAAAACACTACTTATAATCATTGTAATGACAACAATAGAGCTAATTAATAGTGATGTGCCGTTGAAAACTCCGTCTACGTACATAGCATTACTTATGGCTATAGGGCTTAATCGTAGACCAATTACAACGATAACAGGTCCAACAACAATAGGCGGGAAAAGTTTATTTATCTTTTCTACACCCCAGAGTTTTATAAAAAGCGATATTAGTATATAAACAAAACCTGCACAGATAAGACCTCCCTTTAGATATTCCATGCCCATATTGTTGAGCACTAGCTGAATGCCGCCGATGAAGGCAAAGCTGGAACCGAGAAATGACGGAACTTTAAACTTTGTGACAGAGTGAAAAATTAATGTTCCTATTCCGGCACAGAAAAGTGCTATCGAGGGGTCGAGCCCAGTTAATGCCGGGACTAATACTGTTGCCCCAAACATTGCTAGGACGTGTTGAAAACCAAGCAAAAGATAGGATGAGGTTTTGTGTTGCATCATAATACATTATTATATGTTGTCTAAAACGTACAAAGGTAATACAAGACAGTTTATTTTACAAGCTGTTTATAGGGATTCGGATTAATTTACATCTTGTCTCTCCAAATAGTTTTCCTGCATTTGTATGGTGTCGACACCTAGTTCTTCAAGAAATACCGCTATACTGCCGTACTTTGTTTTGATATCTTTAATAAATGCCTCAATCCAACTGCGTTTTACACCCATAAGCGGAATGATTGCTTCTGCCGCTTTAGCTCCGTAAGCCTCTGTCAGCTGTAACTTGTAGGAGTTAATATAGTCCGCAAGGTAATTATTGGATTTTAGAAAGTCTGCAATGCAGTCTTCTTCTGATACTCCCAATGATGATAGAACAAGTACGCTTGTCATCCCTGCACGGTCTTTGCCTGCTGTGCAGTGCCATAGGCTTGCTTTTCCTGTTTCAAGTTTATCAAAGATTCTCTTCCACTGTGCAACTTTCAGAGAATCGGCTATGTAGGTCTTCGCCATAACGTCGTCAACACTCATCTCCCCGCTTGCAAGTTTCTGCATGAAGAGTTGCATCTGCTCCTCGTAGCTGAGTTCGCTGTCGCCTCCCTCGTTTCCTGAGGCATCTCCCGAAAGTGGGAAATGAATCAACTCTATCGACCTTGGCAGATTGTCTGCTTGCCCTTTAGACTCTACATCACTTCTTAAATCAAACACTTGCGCTATGCCTATATCGGAAAGCTTTGTTTTGTCGGCTTCCGTTAGTGCCGACAGCTCGCCAGAACGGAACAACTTTCTGTACAATACTCTTTTTCCGTCCTGTCCAACGTAGCCTCCAAGGTCTCGCATGTTCTCCTCTCCTTCGAGAAATATGTGGTTCTCGTACACTTTGTATTCGTTTCCCGTCTTGTTATCATCACTGCCCGACGCTAATGCTGAAAGGGCAAATGCTGCTAGTAGATACATAAATTGATATTTTTTCTTGTTTTCTATCTGTAATTTTATTTTTAACTAGGTCAAAAGTAGATTAAATATAACATGGATAATGTAAGTTTATTCCATTCGGGCTATTGCCTTCTCGACTTCTTCCCACGAGATGTACTTGAAGTTCTGGCTTGTCAATTTCTTCTTGTCATAGTTAAAACCATCTTGCACAAGCAATATTCCTTTCGGGAATGCTGCACCTAAAGGAAGACTGCAAATGTCTATCCCGTCAGTCTCCTCAACACCGTCGATACTGCCATCTTCAATTCTGAAACTCCCCAAATATTTATTGTCCTTCTGACGTTCAAATACGGCAAAAGAATAATTGCCTTGCGATGATGCTAACAAATACCCATTGCCACAGCCAGTGTCATAGATTGCTATCCCTTCGATGTCGTAATTCAGATTTGTGTTTTCTTCGGAGCTGTTGGCAATAATAGTTCCATCTGTCGAAGCATCTGGCTCTGCGGCAAACTTATATATTCCGGCTTTCTCCTTACCGAGATAGACAATTGCTGTTTCATCGTCAGCTACCATCCCTTCGGTTTGGGTGCCGACATTGAAAGCTCGAACCATAAGAGCATCAACCTTGCCGCTGTTTTCAAATAATTCCCATTGCTCTATTTCGCCGGCTTTACTGTTGATAAATACATAGAACTTGTCTGATATCTTGCTCTTGTACAGGCATAAGCCATAGACCTCTCCTTTCATAGCAGTACGAATCTCCCTGACATGAATCTGCTCCAACACACCACGAGCTCCGATTTTGTATAAAGAAATGGAATGCGTCGTCCGATTACTCGAAGCGAGAATATCCACAGTATCTTTGCCAAGAGCAAAGCCATAGCGCAAATCGCAATTGTTCATCTCGCCATCGGGGTAATAGTTTAATTGTTTGCCCTGCAGATTGTATGTTGCAAGACCGCCCTTTTTGTCTGTCCCTATTACAAAAGACCTAGTGCTGTCTTCTGCGTCATACCAAAGTGCTGGATCATCTGCCGAGTCGTCCATCTTGGTGCGTGGAGTAGGAGTTGTTTCTACGCTTGCCGTAACGATATTGTTAATATGCAGACCCGCTTTCTTTGAGCCCTCACTGACCCGCTTTTCATTGCAGGAGCATAGTGCCGACAAAAGCACCACAGTTGAAAGTATTGTTTTTTTGATGTGCATGCCTCAAAGATATGATTAATCAGAGTTAAATATAGGCTTATTATGATAATTTTTTTATTTTCATAGAATTAATTTATAACTTTGAAATGATTTTCTTCGGGGCAGGGTGTAAGTCCCTACCGGCGGTAAGAGTCCGCGACTCCTTGATAAAAGGACTGATTTGGTGAAATTCCAAAACCGACAGTTAAAGTCTGGATGGTAGAAGGAAAGTATCAGCACAATTATTCAATTGAGTTAGTCTCAGTTGTGTAGCTACTTGCGTGTACTTTGCTCCGTCGATTTTAATATTAATGTTTTAAAGGAGTAAAGAATGAATTATTTAGAATTGTTTGGGAGCGACAGCGAGAAAAGAGTGGAAAATGCTGTAGAGAAGTTGCAGCAAGGGTTTGGAATTTTGCTTGTTGATGATGAAAATCGGGAGAATGAGGGCGATATTATATTCTCGGCAGAGAAAATGACAGTCGAAGATATGGCATTGATGATTAGGGAGTGCAGTGGGATAGTGTGTCTTTGCCTGACGACTGAGAAGTGCAAGAGTCTAAATCTTAGACAGATGACTGACGAAAATACTAGCAAAAATCAAACGGCATTTACCATATCTATTGAGGCGAGGGAAGGAGTAACAACAGGAGTTTCGGCACAAGACAGGATTACTACAATAAAAACAGCAATCTCGGCTACTGCTGCTCCCGAGGATTTATCACGTCCCGGTCATGTCTTCCCTTTGCTAGCACGAGATAGAGGTGTCTTTGAAAGGCGTGGACATACGGAAGGGAGTGTCGACCTGATGAAAATTGCAGGCTTGGGCGATGCTGCTGTTTTGTGCGAACTTACCAATGAAGACGGCACAATGGCAAGGCTTCCCGAAGTATGTAGTTTTGCCCAAAAGCACAACATGACAGTAGTGTCAATAGAAGATATTTACCAATATAGAATGAAAAGTCGAACCAATTACATGAAATCGACAAGTTTGTAGTTGATGCTTCTGCCTCCTTCGTCTGCTTGTTCTAAAATACCTTTCTCCATTAAGTCTTTAATATCTCTCAATGCTGTGTCGGTAGAGGCTTTGGTGATTTTTGCCCATTTTGAGGTTTTTAGTTTCCCCTCAAAGCCGTCAAGGAGTTTGTTGAGCATTAAGCGTTGCCTTTCGTTGATGGAGGTTTGTTCGTGGAGCTTCCAAAATTCGGCTTTGCGCAGTATTGTTTGTGTTGTGTCTTCGCTGGAATGTATTGCGTTTTTTAGACAATGAAGAAACCAGTTAAGCCATTCAGTAATGTCGCCCGAGCTGTGCTGTACTCTTTGCAGTACTTCGTAGTACTGCTTGCGCTCAGCCAGTATCTGCTTCGACATGCTGTAAAACCTTTCGCCGCTGTCTTCTGCACGTGCCAACAACATATCTGTTATAGCCCTTGCTATTCTGCCGTTGCCATCATCAAATGGATGAATGATGATAAACCAAAAATGTGCTATCGCAGCTTTTAAGACTAAGTCTAGGCTGTCGTTATTATTTAACCAATGCAGAAATACATCCATTTCTGCTTTTAGTGACTCGGGATTTATGGCTTCGTAGTGTATCTTTTCCTTTCCCATCACTCCTGAAACTACTTGTATCCTGCCTGTACGGTATTCTCCTATTTCTATTTGACGTATACCGCTATATCCTGAGGGGAATAAGGCTGCGTGCCATCCAAATAAACGTTCTTCTGTTAGTGGTGAATGGTAGTGCTGTGTAGCATCAAGCATCATTTCCACTAATCCGTCTATATATCGAGTACTTGCTACAAGTTCTAACGTACTGATACCTAGTTGTTTTGCTATTGATGAGCGAACTTGATTAAAATCAAGTATTTCACCCTCTATTTCTGATGATTTTACAAGGTCTGAGCTTAAAACCGAAAGGGTGGCTTCTTCCTTTCCAGAAAAACCTAGTGCATTCATTTGTCCAATAATCTTCCCCTGCATCAGCCGTACTTCTCCAAAAACGGAATTTATGGCTTTATCGTCCCATGTAAAATCTCTCCAATTGTCGTATTCGTATATATATTTTGCCATCGGTATCAGTAATTTGCGACAAATATATAAATTATTCGCCGTATATTTGCGGTGAATAAGTACATCTTTCACCGCAAAGCTGATTTTTTGTCATCCTTGTATTATGTTGCTAACAAGGTAAAGAAATGAAGCAGCTAAAAGAAGAAATTCATACCTCTTATATTTTTTCTCGTACCTTCATAATTCAGTTCTGCTGATAAAATTTTCACTTCGTTCTTAAGATATTTCTCAGTCTGCCCAAACATAAAATCGTAGAATTTATCTATCTTTTCTTCTTGCCGAGATTGTTCTAGTGCTTCAATATAAGGTTTTTTATCCTCCGACAAAACAGGTGTTATCGGGTGATTATGATACTGTTGAACATAATTCATAAGTAGCCTTGACAATCGCCCATTACCATCTGCAAAAGGATGGATTGAAACCGCTTGGAAGTGTATGTCAAAGGCAAACATACTGTTATCTATAAATTCTTTATGTTTGTCAATGTTAGTATTTATGTAGTCAACAAGTTCTTCGACCATTTTCGGCACTTCTTGCCACTTCGCAAAGGATTTTGCTCCACTTATGTGTACTCCACATTTGCGAAACTCACCTTTTGAGGAATCAAAAGAACCTGTGATAAGATTATATTCTGAGCCTGTGTTTTTTAGTATTAACGAAGATATGGTTTGAATTTTATCGATTGTCAGTTTCTCGCGTTCTGATGCCAATTGCAATGTATATTTAAGAGCCTCTAAATGGTCTTTTGCCATCATAACATGCGAAAGTGGCTTTCCTTTTTCAGGAGTTATATCAAACTCAAAAAGCCTTTCTAAATCCTTATATGTTAGTGTAGACCCTTCTATAACAGTGGAATGATGAGTAATCTGATAATTATTTATCTTATCATAATTGACCATGCTCTGAGTCAGTTTAAGATACTCTTCTTTAAGCCTTATCAAATCATCAAAATTTTTCATTTCCTTGTCTATAATGCGCTATTCTAGTAAGTTCTCAATGGATATGTCTTCGTCTAAATCTTCCCAGTGAATCCCTTCTCCTTTCCCTATAAACCTCCATTTTTCTAATTGTTCTTTTGTTGCATTCCTTAATTTTTGAAACCATTCCAAAGGCACTGATAACTCCCTTCCATCTTCGAGAAGTATCACCATTTTAGTCTCTGTAAAAGATAAATCTAAATCCATTTACTATTAATACTGTTGGCATGAAACAAAGGTAATTCTTTTTTTGTAAACTACATTGCTATGAGTCTCTGGCAACAAATATAAATCCCCAAAGAATCAAAAAAGACCCACCAAATAGGTGAGTCTTAGTATAATAATGTGATTATTGCTGCTTATCCGCCAAAGTCATCGTAGCGGACGTTTTCCTTCGGCACTCCGTAGTCGTGGCACATTTGCACCACTGCTTTGTTCATCATCGGAGGTCCACAGAAGTAGAACTCTATGTCTTCGGGAGCATCGTGGATGTCAAGATAGTTTTTCATCAATGCCTGATGCACGAAGCCTGTAAATCCGTCGCCCTCTTCGTCGTGTATGTCTTTCTTGACTTTCCAATTGTCTTCGGGAAGTGGCTCGGAAAGAACGATAAAGAATTTGAAGTTCGGGAATTTCTTCTCCAGCTCTCTGAAATAGTGAACATAGAAAAGCTCTCGCTTAGAACGTCCTCCATACCAGTATGTTACCTTCCTGCCCGTTTGCATTGTTCTGAACAACTGATATAGGTGCGAACGCATGGGTGCCATTCCTGCTCCTCCGCCGATGTATACCATCTCGGCATCGGAGTCCTCATTGATGAAAAACTCACCGTAAGGTCCTGATATTGTTACTGTGTCGCCGGGTTTGCGTGAGAAAATGTATGACGAGGCAATGCCAGGATTGACGTTCATCCAGCCGTTTTTGTTCCTATCCCATGGTGGGGTGGCAACACGAACGTTGAGCATAATCTCCCGACCCTCAGCAGGATACGATGCCATTGAGTAGGCTCGTTCTGCCAACTCAGGATTTTTCATCACCAAAGGCCAAAGCTGAAACTTGTCCCACTCTTCTTTAAACTTCATCGGGTCTTCGGGGTGGTCGGTGGGGTGGGCGGTGATGTCGATATCTGAGTATTTAATCTCACACTTCGGGATTTCAATCTGAATATATCCGCCTGCTTTGTAGTCCATATCTTCAGGAATTTCTACTACAAATTCCTTGATGAACGATGCAACGTTGTAGTTTCTCACAACCTTTGCCTCCCATTTTTTGATACCGAAAATTTCTTCGGGAACATGAATTTCCATGTCTTCTTTCACCTTCACCTGACACGCCAGTCGCCAGTTGTCTTGCTGCTCCTTGCGCGAGAAGAAACCCGTTTCGGTGGGTAGTATCGAACCGCCGCCCGACTCAACCTGACAACGGCACATACCGCACGAACCGCCACCTCCACACGCCGATGGAAGTAGTATCTTGTTGTCGCCCAAGTTCGAGAGCAGAGTAGTACCAGGAGTTGCATCGATTTCTTGCTCGCCACCATTGATTGTTATCTTCGTAATGCCCGATGGAAGCAACTTCTTCTTTGCATATAAAAGTATTGATACCAGCAATATTATTACGAGTAGAAATACTACTATACTCGTAAATATAACTGTTGTATCTATCATTAATAGTATCATCTCATTTAATGTTTTAAAGTTTTATTCCACCAAAGCCCATGAATGCAATACCCATTAGACCAACAATTATAAAGGTTATACCCAAACCTCGTAGCGGTGCAGGTACATTAGAGTATTGAATTTTCTCGCGGATTGCCGCCAATCCTATAATTGCCAATAGCCAACCAACTCCTGAACCCAGTCCATAAACGCTAGCTTCGCCGACATTCAAAAACTCTTTTTGCTGCATAAACAATGAACCTCCTAAAATTGCACAGTTAACGGCTATTAGCGGCAAGAAAATACCTAGCTGACTGTATAGCGTAGGGGCATACTTTTCAACTATCATCTCCACAAGCTGCACCATCGACGCTATAACAGCGATAAACATGATGAAACTCAAGAAACTAAGATCTACTCCCGCAAAATTATCACCAAGCCACGATAATGCTCCTTCTTTCAATACATAGTTCTCCAATAGGTAGTTCACCGGAACGGTTATAAAGAGTACAAATGTTACCGCTAAACCTAGTCCCATAGAGGTCTTTACTGTTTTCGATACTGCCAAGTAAGAACACATCCCAAAGAAAAAGGCAAATACCATATTTTCTATGAAGATGGACTTGATAAATATGTTTAATAGATTTTCCATAAATCTTTAATTTTTAGAATTAATCTTTCGTTTGTAAACTCTTGTTCCTACTGCGGTGTATCCAGATGATAATCCCTACCAATAGTAGTGCGACCGGAGGCATTGCCATCAGCGTGTTGTTCTCATAAAAACCGCCCTTGGCAACATACCATGCTTCGGGAATAATTCTATATCCCAATAGTGTGCCGGCTCCAAAAAACTCCCTAAATGCTCCTAAAATCACAAGGATAAGTCCGTAGCCCAAACCGTTGCCAATGCCGTCAAGTACTGATGCCCACGGCTTGTTGCCTAAAGCAAATGCCTCCAAACGCCCCATGATTATACAGTTTGTGATAATCAAGCCTACAAATACCGACAACTGCTTGCTGACATCATACATAAAGGCTTTAAGCACTTGGTCTACCACAATCACTAAGAACGCTACAACAATCAGCTGCACGATAATCCTGATGCGTGATGGAATAGTATTTCTAAGTAAAGAAATAATCAAACTCGACATAACGACAACAAACGTTACTGAGAGTGCCATCACCA
>JBKECW010000104.1:0-4650 GCA_047975005.1 Bacteroidales bacterium
GAACAATCCCTGCAGGTGTACGACACAATAGCAGATGTGTACGCAAAACTGCAGGGATTTCAAACCGAGCATTTCAACGCTCTTGCAAGAACTTCGCAAGCTCCGGGTTCATCAAAGGGTAAAACGTTTGTCTATGTGATGAACTTTGAAACGGAGTTTGAGGATAGTACGGCGGAGATGTAATACCGGATATCTACAATTTGCAGATATCCGGGAAGATATAAAACTACTCGGAAATTGAGTATATTAAATCTTCAGTCTTGATTTCTCCATTTGAGTCTTCAAAGACCTTTTGCATCCAAATTAGTTTGGCAGTTCCTATTCTTGCAATAACATTTTTGCTTATTGTCAATAATCTACCGTAACCTTTTAGATTACTTTTAAAATATGTATAAATCATATCTATAAATATTTATTAGTTAAACACTACGTACTAACCTGACTCTACATCTGGTTTGACGCTAGCACATACACCAAAAAAATAATAATATTTGAGAGTAAGGTCTAACGGTCATAAAAAGTCTTTGTAATAAAAAAGCCACTCGTTTGAGTGGCTTTAATCTACTTTTTTTTCTTTTTTGCTTTATCTTCTTTTTTCATTTCCCGATTAGCTTTCTTAAGCTCCTTCTTCACTTGTGGCAACTCTTTTGCTTGCGGTAAGTTTTCGGGAGTCATACCTGTATTATCAACAACCATAGCCCTAACTTCCTTACCTACCTGTGTGTGGGTTTGTTCCAAAGCGACTTGACCTCTTATCCCCCTACTCTTAATTCTTTCTTCTGTTTGAGTAACTCTAAATAAATTTGCAGCTAACTCCGTTCTTCCCATATTGTCTAAGAGTTTACCCTTCTTTAAATATCTTCTTTTTTCAAGTTTCCAAGATGGCATATTATAAAGACCTAAATAACCAGCATTTGCAAATTTTGCGAAATCACTAACTCCAGCTCGCTTAGCTGTTGAGCTCAATGATTTATTTCCTTCTACTAATTCTTCTCGAATAAGCATTCGATCTATGTCTTGATGTCCTGCTACATGCAGTTCAAACTTCCTAGCCTGTTGAGCAAAATAAGCTTGGGCAATGGCAACTTCTTGTTTCTTAGGATCTGCATTCATTGCTGACATATAACAAGCAAATCTCGTAAGTTTAAAATCCTGCCCGAGAGTATCATTTAACACTCTTTGCTCTGGGATGATATTTTCATAGTGAGGAATACCTAGTGATACAAAAGCCTTTGTAGCTCTATCTAAAACTTTTTGAAATGATTTTATATTGGGGTATCCAAGCATTTTCATCATATCAGATGCCCACCAATATGTAATACCATTTTCATTCTTAAAGTCTTCGAAGGTTAGTCCTTCATTCCCTGTTTCTTGAATATTTGCCATAGCTAAGTTGTTTTTACGCGCCACAAAGATACAATAAAAATACATGATAAAATAATAAAGAGTGATTTTCATTTTGCGTAATTAGCCTTAACTAATTAAGATACATCCCCCTCCACCTAATCTCCACCTCTGCTTCCAACCTACCTGTTCCTTTACATCTATCACATTTAGTAAATTCATCATTGGATATACACCAAGTTCCTTTCATGCCATTGCAGGTTGGACACTCGAAATCTGCAAAAGTAATTCGCTCCGGTTTTTGGCTGTAATATTTGTCGGGTTCGATAATCAACACCTGTTGTTTCTTACTCATAACATCACCTTTGAAACATTAAACTCTTTGATTGCAGGTTTGGATAAAGTGATACTTTCGCCTGTATCCATCTTCGATAATCCTAGCACCACATATCCCTTCTCAATTCCATGCTGACCTCCGGGCAATATATAGGTAATTAGCATCTTGATACTACCTTGTAGTGGTTTATCGCCTTCGTACTCCATGAGAACCACAACATCTCCGACCTCAAAACCTCTATTGTCTTTCCTTACTTCAAAAGTCTTTCTACCGTATAAGACATCATCAAAGAATGGTTGTTGTAGTTTTAGTTTGTGTATTGTATCCATTGTTTTGTGTGTTTTGGTTTGTTCCCGATGGCAGAGTCGAACTGCCATTGCGACCATCCGGGAAAGGGTGTGCTATGCGTTTCGCCTAGCTCTTACATATGAGTTCGTTTGCTCAATAGCCAACTGAACCTTATGCCCGAAGTCCGCATAAATTTCACGATTGAACATAACTTGTGTGCGCAAAAGGACAACCAATTTATTATTTAGAGTATCAAGAACCAAAGGCTTTACAGCACTTGCCGATTGCTTGGTTTTGTCGTTCTTTTTGTCCTCCAAATATTGGTTGTATGCCTCTTCGAATGCGGTTTGAGCTTTGATTAAATCTTGTCTCAAAGACAACCCGAGATTCATATATTGCAAGTTGGTAGTAACTTCATCGGTAGCTAAATCATTAAGCAATGAGTTTATTTGCGATGTTTGCTCCGTATTAGATAGGCGACTGATGTTTGGGTATTTTTTCAGAATATCAAACACCCTGTTCACCTTATCGGTAATATTTTTAACTTCGATTCCGGCATTTACTTTGATGTACTGATACAAGTTGCTGTACGCCTTGTCTCGTGCCTCGTCAAATTCCTCCAGCTTCGATGTTGCTCTATCCTTTTCGATAGCAATAGTAAGTTTTACATTGTTTGCGTTTAGTTCGTCCATTACTTCCTGTAGTGTCGCATCGTCTACTATTTCAGCCGTGTTAAAGGTATTTAGAATGTTTGTTACTGTTCCGTTTACTTCGGCAAGTCTAGCCGAAGAGATTAATTTTGAAATTGTCATTTGTAAAATAATAAATTGGTTATAAAAATTATTCCGATTGCCGGCGCATCAATGTTTCGAGCTTCGGAATCGTTCCGAATGATGCCACAGCCATGTTTTGGTCATCGTAATTGTTCCGATTGTCGGCACACCGATATTTTGACTCTCGGAATTTGTTTGTTTAGTCTAACAGTTCCTCATCGGGCAAACTGCCAATTAGCCATTCGTATGCTAGTTCAGCCATTGATGTTTCATCGCTGTCTTCTCCATGTTCTTCTCGTATTTCCGACAAATCATATTCGCCACTGATTATTGAAATCATTATACGAGGTTCTTTGTGCTTGTCGTTTCCGAACATGTCCTTTTGCGGAGTGCTTGCAATCTCATCTTGTAATGCAGTTATCATCCGCTTTCTTTCTTTGAATGTTTTCATGATATTAATCTTACGCCTCCGTCATTCCTAGAGGCACATTAATTGGCTCGCCGTTGTTACCTCTCTTTTTAGCTTTTATATATAGCTTTGAATCTCTTGGATTATACGCTTGCACAATTACCTCTAGGGCATCTATTAGCTTCTCATCGCCCATTTGCACAGCTCGCTTTTGGAGCTTCAAAACACCGTCAATTTTAAAGTCTCCTTTAATATTTTTGCTCAATAGGTCGTTTATAAATCCAATTAATTGTTCTGACTTTTCATCAGTTGCATTAGATTCTAACCACTCCTTAATCATAGCTTCTCCGGCACTTACTGTATCATCGTAGCTATCTGTTTTGTGAGTTCCTAGAGTAATGGTCTTACTGCCGTCAATGGTAGAGAAAGTGTCTGACTTTTGATTTTCCTTGTAGCCATATATATCTCGTTTAAGATTGACAACCCTTTCAAAACGGTCGTATATCTCCCTCTTACATCTTGCAAGCTCTGCGCTAGCTCTCTCCAAGATAGGGAAGCACTCTTTTACCGTTTCGTCTACTAAGTCCTTGTAAGTCTCTCTTTCCTCTCTTTTCTTTTGCTCTCTAGCTTTACGCTTAATGTCTAGTAATTCACTAAGTCTATCCTCCTGCTCTTCTGTAAGCATATCGTCATTTATAGACAATAATTCGCTCAACTCTTGTTTTTCTTCTTGTGTCATGATTTATACTTTAATAATTAATAATATCTCTAACCTCTGCATCAATCACACTATCCTCGTAGGCATCTTGCAGGTAGCTTTCATAAATCTTAATCTCTAGCTTTACTCTTTCTGCTTGCAGGGTTTTTAGCTCTTTATCCTTAGTTACTGAGTAGATGCTCAACACAATCAGATAAGCTATAGCTCCGGAGGCTACAAGTGCAAAAACTGCATTTGTTATTGTTTTAAATTTACTTTCCATATCTCTATATTTTAAAGGTTATCAATTTCTAATTCTGCCAACTCTTTCTTCGCATTCCTTCCGAGCCACAGCGAGAAGGTGCTTTTGCTTATATGGAACTCATCCTTGATGTAGTTCCGATAGATGTATAACATTGGTGCGCCTCGATGTTTCTGTTGTAGTTCGAGGACTCGCTCCTGCATATCTATTATGCGTTTTAGTAGATTTATATTCGTATATGCCATCAGTTTGTTAGTGTTTGAAATCGGGTTATCTCCTCAAGTGCGCATTCGCCAGCCTCGACATCTTTGCGCTTGTTGTTGAACAGGTAAATCACATTGCGCAAACGTTCTGCATTTCAATTCCAAACGGTGCGATTAAAAGTTTTTCCGCAACATCCGCAAGTGCATCACCAAAAATATTTCAATTCCAAACGGTGCGATTAAAAGTTTGTAAAAAGTGAGCAGGCAAGATTGTTTAGAGATATTTCAATTCCAAACGGTGCGATTAAAAGCTTTGCCATAATTTCCTTAAACGCTC
>JBKECW010000105.1:0-5768 GCA_047975005.1 Bacteroidales bacterium
AAGAATTTACACAATACATTTTTTGTTATATCGTCTTTGGTAGGACCAAGTCCGCCAGTAAGTATAAGAATGTCAGACTGAAAGTTGGCAAGAGCCGTGTATATAGCCTCTTTGCTGTCCATTATACAGGTCGAACTGACAACTCTGTGTCCTTGTTCGCTAAATCTTGCACACAGCCATTGCGAATTGGTGTTAAGTACCTGCCCATTCAGCAATTCATCGCCAATATTTACTATTTCTATGTTCATGCTCTGAAATATTTTGTTCAAAGGTAAATAGCATATGTGGATAAAGAAATTTTTTATGGAGAAATCGCTTAAAACTGTTGAGAGCTATACGATAACTTGCTTGAAGTGTGTTTCTTAGTGATTTTTAAACACTTGATTGTTAAGATGTTACTATTGAAAGTGAATTAAATAAGAATAAATACGCTTGTAACTTAGCATCATATTAATATATTTGCACTATCAGTGTAAGGTCTTATTTGCGCTGGCCATTAAATTAATGAAGTGTTTGTAAAATTTAAATGTAGTTTTTATGAGGAGGATTACCTTAATCTTAGTTATGTGCTTCGTGCTCATCAATGGAGCATATGCACAGAAAACAGTAACCGGGACGGTTATTGATGAGGGGCAGTTAGGAGTGCCCGGAGCTTCGGTTGTACAGAAAGGTACAACTAATGGAACTATTACTGATGTAGATGGCAACTTTTCACTAAGTGTGCCAGATGACGCTATATTGGTAGTCTCTTTTATGGGGATGCTATCACAGGAGCTTAGTGTGCAGGAAAAAAACAGTTTTAATGTAGTATTGAAAGAAGATGTCGGACTACTCAGTGAAGTCGTTGTGGTCGGATATGGCACTCAAAAGAAAGTTAACCTGACAGGTGCTGTTGCACAAGTAAAGATGGACGAGGTGCTTGGCGATCGTCCAGTAACGAGTGTCGCTAGTGCTTTGCAGGGGGCAATTCCCGGATTGCAAATAACCGGAGGTGTTTCTCCCGGTGCATCTAGAACTATTAATATTCGTGGAACAACATCTATTGCAAGTCTCGGAAGCGATCCTACATCAAGCGGTGAGCCTCTGGTGCTTATTGATAACGTGCCTGGCTCAATCGACTTGTTGAACCCTGAGGATATTGAATCTATATCTGTGCTTAAAGACGCAGCTTCGTCTGCTATCTATGGAGCACGAGGAGCCTTTGGAGTAATATTGATAACGACAAAAAGAGCTAAAAAGGATGCTAAACTTTCGCTTAACTACTCTAATAATTTTGCTTTTCAGAAGTCTGTCAACAGACCGGAGCAAGCATCTTTGGAGCAGTACCTGATGACTATGAAAGATTTTCTTAATGCCTCCACACTTTGGAATAATGATATTGACGAGTGGTTGGGATACCTCAGAGAGTATAATCAAGACCCAAATGCTTTTGCAGCTAATCACCCTAATGATTATCTGCAAGATGGGCGTTATGTACCACAAGGCGGAAACTATTATTTCTATTTGGAAGGTACTGACCCTCAGAAAGCAATACTAGATAATTATGGTTTTCAACAAACTCATAATATATCAGCATCCGGTGGTAGTGGACCTATATCGTACCGTATGGCAATGGGGTATACAGACCAAGATGGACCTCTAATTACTAGCAAGGATAGCTATGATAGGGTTAACCTATCATCATATGTTAATGCAGATATTACCTCATGGTTGAGTCAGTCTATTGATGCTGTCTTTACGCGCACAAAACGCTCATATGTCGAGAATAGTTCTGTTTTTAAAACAGCAGATCCTGCTATTACTCCGCAAGGCTCGATGCCTCAAAGTACCGATTTGGAAGGGGATGTGTATCCTGTTCTTACGCCCAAGAACATTTTGTTATATTCCGACCCCTCGAAATGGCTGACTGAAAATACAAGGTTGTTTTCTCGTACATCTATTCATCCAATTAAAGGTTTAGAAGCGGTGTTTGAATATACTTATAGTACTACAAATGATGACTATAAGAGGTTTACTAATGACGAAACGATGATTACTATATCAAACCAATTAGACGGATTGTCGGGAACTCCTACATACTATAACAACAAGACATATACAGCTCTGAACTCAATTAATACCTATGTAACTTATGAGTTTAGTTTGCAAGAAGACCACTCATTTAAAGCGATGGCTGGTTATTCTCAGGAAACTAGAGACTACGAGTTGTTGAGTGCAGACAAAACAGGAATGATAAATGCAGAGAAACCATCATTCTCCGGTTCTACAGGCATTACTAATATTACTGATGCATATTTGCAATATGCTATTCGTAGTGGCTTTTTCAGATTTAACTACGATTACAAAGGCAGATACCTATTAGAAGTGAATGGACGATATGACGGTTCGTCGAAGTTTCCGAAAGACACTCGATTTGGATTCTTCCCATCTGTTTCGGCAGGATGGCGTATAGACAGCGAACCCTTTGTAAATCTTGAATGGTTGAACTTGGCGAAATTGCGTGCTTCTTATGGAGAGCTTGGTAATCAGGCAGGTGTAAGTGAGTATGGGTATCTTGCCTTAATGGATTCTGAACTAGGCTCTTGGATTGTGGACGGCGAGTTGCCAGTTACTCTACTGCCCTCTGAGCTTGTCCGTGCAGATTATACTTGGGAGGTTGTTAGGACGCTTGACTTGGGATATGACATTTCTGTACTAAATAATCGTTTATCATCGACCTTCGACTGGTATGAGCGTAATACTATTGGCATGTTGGCTCCAGGGGTGCAACTGCCCTCTGTAATCGGTGCGGATGCACCAGACCAAAATGCTGCTGATTTGCAGACCAGAGGATGGGAGCTTAGTGTACAGTGGAAAGACCGTATTGGCGACGACTGGCGTTATGGGCTGGGCTTTAATATATATGACTCAAAGACTGTTATTACTAAATATGATAACGAAGCAGGGCTGTTCTATAACTCTACCAACAATAATAACTATAGAGAAGGTATGGAAATTGGTGAAATATGGGGATATGTAACCGATGGCTTCTATACTGCTGATGATTTCTCAGATCTTAATAATTTTACCCTGAAAGATGGAGTCCCCAGCTTAGACGGGTATACTGCCAAACCCGGTGATATTAAATTTGTAGACCTTGATGACGATGGCGTTATAGGTGTCGGCGAAGAAACAGTGTATAAACCCGGGGACAGGAAAATTATCGGAAACTCGACCCCCCGCTATCAATACGGTATTAATGCCAATGTGGGATGGAAAGCTTTAGATTTATCCGTTTTGTTGCAGGGAACAGGCAAGAGAGATGCTTGGATTCGCAATGACTTAATGTTTGGCCCATCACTGAATTATGTAGGAGTATACTCTGAGGTGCTGGACTATTGGAAACCTGTTGATCTTGCCAGTGGAGATTATATCGCAGCCAATCCCGACGCATACCTGCCTCGCATATATGGCGAGAACGAAAACTATAACTCTAATTACAGAACTCAGACCAAATATCTTCAAAATGCAAGTTATTTGAGACTGAAAAATATCACTCTGAGTTATAATTTCCCAAAGCAATTGATGCAGAAAATAGGTTTTGTGTCGGGTAAGATATTCTTTAGTGGTGAAAACCTTGTTACATTCGATCATCTGAATAAAGGGATTGATCCTGAAAGGCTTAGTTGGGGATATCCTTTCTATGCAACTTATTCATTTGGTATTAATATAACTCTATAACAGCTATTTGATTATGAAAAATATTTTTATAACTATATGTACACTACTTGCTTTTGTCGCTTGTAATGACAGCTTTCTGGAAAAAGACTCTGTCGAGTCTCAGACAGAAGATGCTGCTTTTGTGTCCTATGACAATTTTAAAACATATGTATGGGGAATTTATGATGTTTTCTACGATTTCACCCCAGTTACCAGAACGATTAACCAATATTGGGGAACGGCACGTGGCGATTTATATGCAGGCTATTTGATGAGAAATGACAACACTCAAGCAAATTTCTACGCTAGTCAGCAAGCATCGGTATTTACAAGTGCCGGAACTTCCGGTAACTATCTTGACTACGCTCAGGGTGGTTGGGACTTCTCGTATATACGTCGTATAAATATCATGCTGGATAACATTGACGGCTCGGAAATGAATGAAACAAACAAAGCCCATTGGCGTTCTGTTGGATATTTCTTTCATGCTTTTTTGTACTCAGAGTTAGTGTCAAGATATGGTGATGTCCCTTGGGTGAATCATAAAACAGAATCGGAGGAAGATCCCATTAAAGATGCCCCGCGCGTAAATCGGACCATCATAGTAGACAGCCTGATGGATAGACTGTTGTATGCAGAAGCAAATATAAAGACAGCCGGAGATGGTGCGAACACGATTAATAAGGCTTGTGTACAGTTTCTAATATCTCGTATCGGACTATTTGAAGGGACTTGGCGTACTTATCATGGAGTGAGTGATGCCACTAGTAAGTATGATAAAACGAAATTGTTGGAGCAGTCAGTGAGGGCTTCAGAAGAACTAATGACTGCTTATCCATCTTTGGGAACTTACGACGACCTGTTTAACAGTGCGAGCCTGAAAAGTAACCCCGGTGTTATTCTTTATAAAGAGTTTATTGCCGGTGTGCAATCTCACTTAATTGGTAGGTACTGCCGTACCGGAGCAAATCGCTACGAAGTACCTAAGCATACAGTTGAATTGTTTTTGTCTGAAAATGGTTTACCAATTCATAATGCCGGAAATACTCAATATGACGGCGATAGAACTATGTACAACGAGTTTAGACATAGAGACCATCGTCTGTATGCAAATGTGATGCCTCCGTATTATGATGCGTCTGTAGCTCCATATAATTATGCGAATCCTGCTGAATTTAATACAGATTATAGTGAATACATTAATCTAATGCCCTCAATTTTCCCTAGCGAAACAAGTAAGCGTCTTCCGGCTTCAAAATTTAATAATATTGAGCCTTCGCCAGCTTCTCCGAATATTGATAAGTTTGGAACTGCTTATTTGAAATCTACAACCGGATACACCTACTTCAGATACTATAATCAATGGGAAGTGAATGCGCCTGCAGGGCTTAACGAAGCTGATATGCCAATCTTTCACATGAGTGAGGTGCTGTTGAATTACGCTGAAGCCAAATGGGAACTAGGTGCTTTCGACCAAAGTGCTGCGGATAATTCTATTAATAAACTGCGACAACGCAGTGGTGTTGCAGATATGCAAGTTGCAAATATTGGTGCCGATTTTGACCCAGTGCGAGACCAAACCGTCGACCCAGTGTTATGGGAAATTCGTCGTGAGCGAATTGTCGAAATGCTTGGCGAAGGATGCGGTTTCGATGATATTCGTCGTTGGAAGCGCGCTCCTTGGTATATAAATCGTAATGTAACAGGTTGTTATTTGAGGTATTCCGATTATACAGATAAAACCTCTGGTGAGGTATATTCTAAAATTTACAACGTAAAACTTGTTGATGAAAATTATAATAGTTTGCCTGATAATATTCCAAGTTCGGAAGGCTATGTGAAACGTGCCGTAGACCAAACTACACTCGGCAAAGGATGGCTCGACAAGTATTACCTGCTTCCTATACCATTAGAAGAAAAAGCACTTAATCCAAATTTATTACCCGATAATACAGGTTGGGAGTAATATTTGATTAATACATGTTTAGGCTTAGATGAAATAAAAGTCGGCAAATTTATTGTCGGCTTTTTTTTTTGTTTACCAATATACAATTGACTAACTTTGTTCC
>JBKECW010000106.1:0-1936 GCA_047975005.1 Bacteroidales bacterium
GGTATAGACAATTTTCGTTTTTGGGACTACCCCATTACCATGCCCGAAGATATTATTCCTGCAACTAACGTTTACGATATGCGCCTGACAGCTCATGAGGATGGTTGGATTTACGGATTATTCTGTGCAGAGAGACATGACGATACTAAGCCCGGCGACTTGTCGGCAGCGACAGCAACGGCAGGAATTGCCCGAACAAAAGATTTGAAAGAGTGGGAGCGACTGCCCGACCTGAAAACTAAGAGTCAGCAACGAAATGTAGTACTGCATCCCGAATTTGTAGATGGTAAATATGCTCTTTACACTCGTCCACAGGATGGCTTTATCGACACTGGCAGCGGTGGCGGTATTGGCTGGGCATTGGTCGACGACATAACAAACGCAGTTGTCGAGGAGGAGAAGATTGTGGATTCTCGTTTCTACCATACCATAAAGGAAGTGAAGAATGGGCAAGGACCTCATCCCATCAAGACAGACAAGGGCTGGTTGCATCTGGCTCACGGCGTACGCAATTGTGCTGCCGGACTACGTTATGTGCTGTATATGTTTATGACCGATCTCGAAGACCCTAGCAAGCTGATAGCTTCGCCTGCCGGACATTTTATGGCACCCGAAGGAGAGGAGCGTATAGGCGACGTTTCCAACGTATTGTTTACCAATGGTTGGATTGCCGACAAGGATGGGCAAGTGTTTATCTACTATGCTTCGTCCGACACCCGTATGCACGTAGCTACATCTACCATTAATCAGTTGGTAGACTACTGCATGAACACCCCTAAAGATGGTCTGTTCTCGTCTACATCCGTAGAGATAATAAAGAAGATGGTAGACAAGAACAAAAAAATACTGGAGAATATATTTTGATGATGCTGCGATGTTACTATCTGAATAATATAAACAAAAAGCTGATAACTAGAAACTAAAAACTATCAGCAGAAAAATACTACTATGATAAAACTACAAGAAAAAATAGGCTACGGCTTGGGAGATATGGCATCTTCGATGTTTTGGAAGCTGTTTACCGCCTACCTTATGATTTTCTACACTGACGTGTTTGGTATTCCGGCGGCGGCAGTTGGCACCATGTTCTTACTCACTCGATTTTGGGATGCTGCAAACGACCCTATCTTTGGAGTATTGGCAGACCGCACCAACACCCCTTGGGGTAAATTCCGCCCTTATATGCTGTGGCTTTGTATCCCTTTTGGGATTATCGGTGTGTTGACCTTTGTAACTCCCGATATGAATATGACGGGAAAGATTGTTTATGCCTACATTTCCTACACGCTCATGATGATGGTCTATTCGGCAATCAATGTGCCTTATGCATCTCTGCTAGGGGTTATGAGTCCCAATCCGAGCGAAAGGAATGTTTTGTCCACTTTTAGGATGACCTTTGCCTACATCGGTAGCTTTGTTGCCTTGTTTTCTTTTGAGCCGATGATAAAATACTTCAACGAGAGTAAGGGTTACTCCGTACAGGAAAGTTGGACGATGAGTGTTGCTGTGATAGCTGTCATGTGTATAATCTTGTTTTATGGCTGCTTCCGCCTGACCAAAGAGCGGGTGAAGCCTGTAAAATCTGAGAATCATTTCAAAGAAGACTTGCACGACTTGCTTAGAAACAAGCCTTGGTGGATTTTGTTGGGTGCAGGAATAGCAGTGTTGATATTTAACTCGGTAAGAGATGGTGCGGCAGTGTATTACTTTAAATATTTTGTGGGAGAGGATAATGTGTGTGCTGGCGTATTGTTCGGCTTCTGGTTGTATCCTCATCTTGCTTTGAGCGCACTTTATTTGTCTGTGGGTCAGATTGCTAATATTGTATGTGTGGTTCTGGCTGCAGCAGTTAGCAATGTAATAGGGAAAAAGAAAACATTTATGGCTTGTATGCTGATAGCAACAGTTCTGAGCCTTGTCTTTTATCAGTTCGACA
>JBKECW010000107.1:0-3202 GCA_047975005.1 Bacteroidales bacterium
GTCAATAGTATATTCTGATAAAGAAACGTCGCAAACCATGAACATGCAGATGCTGAGAGCTATATCTATGTCCTCATTACTCCCCAACAAATAGTCATTTCAGACAGGTGCAGACCTCAATACCGACACTATGTCGGGACCAAAAGTCAAAGACGAAAAACAAAACATGGGCGACTTTGCAGGGTTCTTCCATCTGAAATATCTCCCAACAAGCAATCTGTCGCTAATGCCGGGACTTAGATACGCCTCCAACACCGGCTATACGACCCCACTGGTGTCTTCACTAAACGCAAAATGGGACGCACTACAGGGACTTAGCTTAAGAGGCTCATTTGCAAAGGGTTTCAGAGCCCCTGACATTAAAGAGCTGTACATGGAGTTTGTAAATAGTAACCACGAAATATATGGAAACGAAAATCTGGAAGCCGAATCATCGTACAACTACAATGCTAGCATAGACTATAAATTTATACACAAGAACAGTGTGTTTACACTGAGTTCAGCACTATTTTACAACGACATCAAAAATATGATTTCGCTGATACAAAGAGCAGGTGAAACCGCTTATTCGTATAACAACATCGACAAATATAAAACCTCAGGACTAAATATCAACTTTGATTATAAGTATAAAAATATCATAAACCCATACATAGGATACGGATACACAGGCAGATACAATTCTTATACTAATGTTAACGACGGACGAAAATTTAATCCTACTCACGACTTCTTTGCCGGCATAAAAGCAACTGAACCTAATACAAAAATCAAGCTGGTAGCAGATTACAAGCTAAACGGCAAACTACCATACTTCTACACAGACAGCAATGGCGATATAGTAGAGGGAACTCAAGAGTCTTACAACATGCTAAACCTCTCGCTGTCAAGACAATTCAACAATCCCAACATTAACGTGGTGCTGGGGATGAAAAATGCTTTCGATGTGAAAACAATAACAAGAGACTCTGCAAGCAGCGGCTCGCACAGCGGTGGAACAGGTGTTCCTATTGCCTACGGCAGAGCATTTTACATAAGCCTGATTTACAGATTTTACAAATAGATATTAAATAATAAACTAAATAATAATTGATATGAAAAGTATATTTCTAGGGGTATTACCCTTACTAGCACTAGTGTTTACAGCATGTAGCAAAGACGAGAAAATTGATGTTAAGGACTATGGAGTTAAAACCTTTGCAGGAGATTTAGGCTATGATGTAGAAATAGCTAACAATGCCACACATGGCGACGGCTCAATTGCATACACTCAACAAGTATATTTTGCTTTTGGCAATGACAATGCAGTGGCAAGCTACAAAGTTTCTGACTCAACAAACTGGACTGATTTCAACTTGGTGGAAGGCAAATACAACGTAAGCCCAAAACCAACGTTGGACGATTGGAACTTAGTAATGACCTACTATATTGACCCTATACCAATGGGCGAAATTATTTATGAATATGGCGTAACGGGGGTTTTAATCAATCAAGACAAAGTTGCCGGCGTTGCTAAAATTGAATATGCAGGCGACTCCACAGCTGCCTACTTTGCCAATAACATCATTACCTCTAGCTTTGACACTGTTACTTATACCAATGACGTAAGCGTGATCGGTAGAGCATGGAAATCGGTTGATATGACTACAAGCATGTACACCGTTAAGGACAATTGGTTTTATGCCGTGAAACTTAAAGACGGAAGTGTTTATAAAATGAGATTTACAGGCTTTCACGGTGCTACTGCCAACGACCGAATCGTACAGTTTGAGTACGCTCTGATGGAAGAGTGATTGGTTGATACTATGATGTTGCGATGATATGATGATATGATAATTTGACAATGTGAAAATGTAGGGGCAGCCCCATGTGCATTGCCCGGCTGTCTTGTGTCTCGAAATCTAAAGCTCTTTGGGCTAAAGCCGGAGGCAACTCATAAGCAGCCTGATAGAATCAATGAATAGCCTCCATGCTGACACTCGCAATGACGATAAAGAAATGCTATGATGCTGTGATATCCGAGACCTTGCATGCAAGGTCTCGGATATTAGATGATAGATTTTAGACAATAGACAAACCACCCCGCCTGCTGCACCCCTCCTTTGAAAGGAGGAGATAAAAAAAACGACGGCTGTTTATGGCTGCAAGCCATAATAAATTCAGCCCGTGGCATCGCCTAGGGGATAGAGATAATAAAATCATATACGCCCTGTAAGGGCAGATTATAAAAGATAAATAGCAAAAGCATAAAGCCTATAGCTTACAGCTTATTGCAAAAGACAAACACATGCAAATAAACGACAATAATATTAGTCTGATTAAAAAACTTTGTGTGAAATATGGAGGTTTGTATGATTGGTGATTTAGGTTTAGGAAAAAAATTTAGAAATGCTGGAAAAGGCTTGGGTAGTATTATAGGTTTTTTAACATTATTGTTTATTGGTTTAAAATCAACAAATGTTATTGATTGGTCGTGGGTTTGGGTGTTAAGTCCGTTATGGATTTCTCCTATGATAATATCATTTTTTGCTTTGATAGGTTTGTTTTTTGCTTGGAGAATGAAACGAAAAAGAATGAAGTAAAATAAAAAGCACTACCGCTAACAATGGCTGGTAATTAATTCAGACGGAAGTGCCAAATCGAAGGTTTCTTAAAAATACTAACTCTGAATTTGCATATTAAAAAAGAATTGCTACATTTGCATGAAACAAAGACGAGAAAATGAGATTATTCATAAATAATAATTGGTGGCGCATATCGACAGAGTAACTTTTGCCGAGTAGAGCGTCGTACCTAAATTTTCAAAAGGTCTGCCGAAATCGGTAGACCTTTTGTAGTTTAATATAATCAAAGTAACAATGAAGATAAAGCTAAGACAACACAAGAAAAGAAGTTTTGCTGACCAAATTACTCCCATCAGCATTTACTACAATGTTAGAGACCAATTTGCAGGGAGTTTACTGCTGGAAAGCTCGGAGATTGACGACAAGCACAATTCCCGTTCAATCATCTGCGCAAATCCTATTGGAGGCATAAGTCTAATAGACAATGAGTTAAAGTGCTATCATGGCAATAGGCAAAGCTCTAAATCAGTTGATGATATACTTAGCATCACCGACGAGATAAATAATTTCATCGACAGCATCAGCATCAATACAGAAGATGGAGATGTAAACGGGCTGTTTGGTTTTCAGAGTTTTGA
>JBKECW010000008.1:0-27625 GCA_047975005.1 Bacteroidales bacterium
AAGGGCTGGGTGGCTCATCACAACACCACAATATGGCGTAGTGCTTTGCCTGTCGATAACGCATGGTGTTCGTTCTGGCCAATGTCAGGCGGCTGGCTTTGTCAGCAAATATGGACACACTATAGCTATACGCAAGATAAAGAGTTTTTGAGAGATTATTGGGCGACAATGAAAGGAGCAGCCGAATTTCTGAACGACTGGTTGGTTCTCAATGATGCAGGATATTACACTACTCCGATAGGCTCATCGCCCGAGACAGGTTATTTTCCTGAAGGGGCAGACTACCGTACTGCGTTTTGCGAAGGTGCAACAATGGATATTATGATAATCAGAGAGCTGTTTACCAATTGTATAGAAGCATCTAAGATATTGGATATAGACACAGATTTCGCCAATGTTTTACAGCAAAAGCTGGACAAAATACAGCCTTATCAAGTCGGCACAAAAGGGCAGTTGTTGGAGTGGGACAAAGAGTATAAGGAAGTAGACCCACGCCACCGCCATATTTCGCATTTATACGCTTTGTCGCCGGGCAATGAGATCACTAAGGATAAAACTCCTGAGTTGTTCGATGCCGCTAAACGCACACTGGAAATACGTGGCGATGCAGGCACAGGCTGGGCAATGGCATGGAAAACTTGTTGCTGGGCACGCCTAAAAGACGGCAACCACGCTTATAAGATATTGAATAATCTTTTTGTACCCGGTGGCAGACGCAAAGCAGGACTGATACCAAACTTGTTGGCATCGTGTCCGCCTTTTAATATTGACGGCAACTTTGGAGCAGGAGCAGGGATAATAGAGATGCTTTTGCAAAGTCATGAAACCAAAATAGTTAAGGGCGAGAAGCTGCCTCTGGTTGAGGTATTGCCCGCATTGCCCGACGCTTGGCAAACAGGAGAGATAACAGGACTGAGAGCCTCTGGTGCTTATCAGGTGGATATAAAATGGGATAAAGGCAAGTTGGTGTCGGCAAAGCTCACATCTCTTTTGGGTAAAAAGATTGTAGTGCGTTGCAATGGCAAGGATACAGTACTAGACCTTGCAAAAGGAGAGAGCTATTCAGTCGATAACTGACATTATTAATTATCAATAGAATATATCGCTTGTTATCGAGGTGAAAATAAAATAAATAACATATTATGAGACATTTATCTTTAGTCTTTGCACTTTGTTTGTTGCTATTCTCCTGCAATGAGGCAGCACCACCCGAACCCGTAGCTGTCGAGCCTGTACCGTCGGAACGACAGTTGGCATGGCACGAGCTGGAGTATTATGCCTTTGTCCACTTCAACATGAATACCTTTACGGATATGGAGTGGGGTATGGGCGATGAAAAAGCAGAGTTGTTTAACCCGACTGACTTGGACTGTCGTCAGTGGGCAAGGGTATGCAAGGAAGCAGGCATGAAAGGAATAATTATCACCGCCAAGCACCACGACGGTTTCTGTTTGTGGCCATCGGCATATACCGAGCATTCTGTAAAAAACTCACCGTGGACAGACGGTAAAGGCGATGTGGTAAAAGAGCTTTCGGAGGCATGCAAAGAGTATGGTTTAAAATTCGGCGTTTATCTGTCGCCATGGGACAGAAATTGTGCCGACTACGGTAAACCTGGATACCTGACTTATTTTAGAAATCAGCTGAAAGAATTGCTCACCAACTACGGCGATGTATTTGAGGTATGGTTTGACGGAGCTATGGGAGGAACAGGCTACTACGGAGGCGCAAACGAAAAAAGAGAGATAGACAATAAGACTTATTATGATTGGGAGAACACTCATAAACTAGTGCGAGAGTTACAGCCGAATGCCTGTATGTTTAGCGATGCAGGTCCTGACATTCGTTGGGTAGGCAATGAGGAGGGCTGGGCAATGAAAACCAATTGGTCGCCCATACGTCGCGACGAGTTCTGGCCGGGTTCGCCCAATTACAAAGAATTGCGTACGGGGCATGAAGACGGTACCCATTGGGTGCCTGCCGAAGTGGATGTTTCTATCCGTCCGGGATGGTACTATCATAAGTCGGAGGACCACAAGGTGAGAACTCTGCCGCACATGCTCGACATATATTACAACAGTATCGGGCGGAATGCCTCGCTCTTGATAAACTTTCCTGTGGACACTCGCGGGCTTATTCACGAAGCGGATGTGAAGCGGATATTGGAGTTGAAAAAGGCAATAGATGCAGACTTTGCAACACCTTTGGCAAAAGGTAAGAAGGTGGAAGCTGAGAATGTGCGTGGCAACGCAAAAAAATATGCAGCAAGCAATGTAACAGACGGCAATCCTGAGACTTATTGGGCTAGTGACGACGGAGTTTTAAGCTCGTCTCTCACTATAGATTTAGGAAGTCCGACGGAGTTCAACCGCTTTTTGGCTCAGGAGGAAATCCGCCTTGGTCAGAGGGTGAAGAAGTTTAGCGTAGAAGCACTGATTGGCGATAGGTGGGAGAAAATAGCCGACGAAACTACCATTGGCAGAAAGCGGATATTACGTTTCCCAAATGTTACGGCATCAAAAGTGAGACTGAACATTGAAGATGCAAAGGCAAGCCCGACTATTACCAATGTGGAGTTATACAAAGCTCCTAAAGTGTTGGTAGAGCCAAAAATCCAAAGAAACAAGGCAGGAGAAGTCAGTATTACGGCTTTCGATAATGGTTTGGATATTTATTACACTGTCGACGGTTCGGAGCCAAGCACAAAGTCGGAGAAATATACGCAAGCCTTCGAATTGAATAAGAAAGCAAATCTAAAAGCAGTAGTAATCGACCCTGAAACAGGTGCCGGCAGTTCAGTGAGCCTTGCAGAGCTCGACATCCCCAAAAATAAATGGATAATTATGGGAGACTTAGACAAAACAACGACTCCTCTTACTCTCGACGGCAATGAACGCACATCGTGGAGAGCGAAGTTTGAAAAACCGGTGGATTATGTTGTAGACTTGGGCGAAACCATCAAGCTGAAAGGCTTCCGCTACCTGCCGGGACAAGACAGATTCGATGCAGGAATAATATCTCACTATGAGTTTTATGTGAGCTTAGACGGCAAAATTTGGCGCGAGATATCGTCGGGAGAGTTCTCTAATATTAAGAACAGTCCTATATGGCAGCAAAAGGAGTTTAGCCCTGTTGATGCCCGTTTCGTAAAACTACGCGCAACATCTGCTGTAGAAAAAGAGGGGTTTATCGGCATCGCAGAGTTTGATATAATCAGCGAATAAAAAAATATAATTATGAAGAATATTTTTATCGTACTTCTGCTGTTTACATTAGCCTGTCAGCAAGGCTTTTCTCAAGAGAAAAAGATTTGGGACGAAACTGCCGAGCAAAAGACCGAGCGCCTATCGTGGTGGACAGATGCACGCTTTGGAATGTTTATACATTGGGGACTTTACGCACTGCCAGCCCGGCATGAGTGGGTACAAACTCGTGAGCGTACTTCGGCAGAAGATTATCAGGAGAAATATTTTGATATTTTCAATCCCGACTTGTACGACCCCGTAGAATGGGCTCGCAAAGCGAAAGCAGCAGGGATGAAGTATGCCGTTATTACCACAAAGCATCACGAAGGTTTTTGTATGTTCGACTCTAAATATACTGATTATAAGGTTACTAACACTCCCTATGGCAAGGATATTATCAAAGAGTGGGTAGATGCCTTTCGTGCCGAGGGCTTGGGTATAGGCTTTTATTACTCACTGATAGACTGGCATCATCCTGAATATACTATTGACAAAATACATCCTCTAAAGACTAACACGCAGGAGAAATACGACGAGTTAAATAAGAATCGTGATATGGCAAAATATCGTGAATACCTTAAAAATCAAGTTAGTGAGTTGCTGACCAACTATGGCAAGATTGATATATTGTGGCTTGACTATTCTTTTCCCGGTAAACATGGAAAGGGAAGGGACGACTGGGGTTCTGAGGAGTTGATGAAGACGGTTCGTCGCTTGCAGCCCGGCATTATTGTAAACGACCGTGCCGATCTGAAAGACTATAAAGGCGGGTGGGACTTCACTACTCCCGAGCAATTTAAGGTAGATAAATGGCCGGAAATAAATGGGGAGAAAATTCCATGGGAGACATGCCAAACTTTTTCAGGTTCGTGGGGCTATTATAGAGATGAACATACATGGAAGGATAATAAGCAGCTCTTGGTATTGTTGATAGAATCCGTCAGCAAGGGAGGCAATTTGTTGCTAAATGTCGGACCAACGGCACGAGGACTGTTCGACAGCAGAGCTGATGATGCATTGGAGAAAATGGGAGAGTGGATGAAATACAACGGCAGGTCTATTTATGGCTGTACGCAGGCTCCCGATGATTTTGCAGTTCCCGACAACTGTCTACTGACATACAATCCCACGACCAATTGCTTATACATTCATTTGCTCGATTATCCATTGCAAAATTTCCTATTGCCCGGCTATGCCGATAAAATCAAGTATGCACAGTTCTTGCATGATGCATCTGAGATTAAAATGGGCAAACCACATGGTTATCATATGGATAGGCATCTTGGAGAAAATGATATAAATTTGTTACTACCTGTAAATAAGCCTGATGTAGAAATTCCCGTTATAGAAGTGTTTTTGAAATAGCTTATGGTTTATTATGTCATCATAATGCCCCAGGCTGCTAAGATTATCACAACTAGATTCTCTTAGCAGCTTGTGTAGGGGGGGGGCTTACTGTTTATATTGCGAGTAAAACTCCTTTCATCTGTTTATATTTTGTTTTTTAATTGTCAGATGTATCTCGCCAATATAACCATTCTCGTATGTGAGAACCCTTCTCATGGCTCGTTTCGTGTCATATTTTAGGGGATTTGGTTTTCCTGATTCTGTATATGTATGCACATAAAGCTCTTCGATTAATTTAAGAGTTTTGTTATATGCCTTTGTATCAGAAGTTGATAAGCGGTTTAAATCTTGCTGAACACAACTTTATATTTTGTCATCTTAAAAAATGTCTTTTAGAGTCTTCTGTCGTATCTAGTCTCAAGCCTTTACCTTCTGGCTTCCTGCATATCTTGTTCACCTGTTTCATCCAATTGTTCCTTACTTCTTATTTATGGACAGACTCTTAGTTGGTTGTGTTCATGTAATAAAAAAAGCCTGCACGTATCGTACAGGCTTTTTTATTAATGCCTTGGGCGTTCTTAGCGAACTCTATAGTCGGTGCTTACAATTTTGCCAAGACCTTCATGTTTCTCTGTAGACGTAAGTGGTCCGTTTACGGGTCCTACGCTGAAGAATTCCATTGTACCACTGTTTTCTGTTGAACTGTCATAAGAACAGATTTGCAACTTGTCGTAGTATTTTGCCATGTATGTTTGATCTGCAAAATCGAGAATTGTGATTTCTTTGCTACCTAGGTCTAGCATCAAGAAACTTTGTTTCAATTCCATGTCATATTCGTACACTTTACCACCTTTGTTATAGAACAAATAGGGCAGTGAATTATGTACTGCATAATGCTCTATATCGTCAAAACTGCTAATACCTTCAAAGTTGTTGACATCTAGCTCCTCGTATTTCTTCTGAGTTGGTGTTCCTGCACCTGCAAATCTTAATACGTAGAACTTGCTGTCAGCAGGGTCTTTTAGTATTGCTGTTACATCTCCGTCGCGTGCTCCGCCTTGTTTGTCCATATACACAAGGTCTTTGCCTGTATTCCAACTAGTCAGCTTGTTACCATTGGTTATCTTACTAGACTTGTTGAGTTGTGTCATACCCTTATAATGTCTGATAAAACGCTGGTTAGTTTCGTCGTACAAATAAGTTGGATACATTGAAAATGTATTTGAAGCAACATATTTAGACACCTTAAAGAAATCTTTCAAGTCTAATGTGCTAATGGGCAGAGCATAGTTTGCCTGTGCCGTTCTTGAGTAGAAGTATGCATTGCCATTGGTGTCGTGCAGATACATCTCGTATCCAGTTACGTATGAAATATGACTAGGAACAAAGCCACTTTGCGGTTCTGCATCGAACTCGTTGATAATGTCGTATGTCTCGTCCCACATAAACGTTTCCTCTTCAATTCTAGTAGCCCCACCTTCGGTCATGATATAAATACCGTAGAAGCCTTTTCCTGATCCGAAAGACTGCACTTCGATAGGCGCAGCATCTGTGTAGCTGCTTGGTATGTTTGAGCCTACACGTGTTAAGACGTCATTCATCACAACAGGGCTTCCGTCTATTATTGACACCATGTCTAGGCGGCTTTTGCCATTGTCGTCGCAAAGAGCTAGCCAACCTTCGTAAATAGAGGTACGCACCTTTAGTGCACATTCGCTTGTCCAAGTAACGCCTGTATTTTTGTCTGTTACTTTGTAGAAAAGAGTGTAATCGTCCGGACTTAAGGCAAGGTATGGTGCCTCAAGATTACGTTCCGTACCGACTGTTGTAAATTCGTCTTTGTTGGAAACTATTCGGTGAGCTTGCCATCGGTAGCTGTAGTTGGCAGTGTCGCCCGATTCGTCCATTGTAAACGATATCTTAGGTACTATTTTTATAGGCATGCCCTGCATTAAGCTGTAGGACGTAGAGTCAAAATTGACATCCACTTCGTTTATGTCGTGGTAATCGTAGTTACCAAGGTCTTTGCTGCACGAAAAGCTAATGCCTATTACAAGTGCTACAAGCATTGCTCCGTATAGTTTATTTATATATTTGTTCATAGCTTTCTTTATTCTAATTAAACATAAGGACCTGATACCATAGGAGTGCCATCTTCTTCGAGTACGGGTGTTCCGGCATCTTCCATTTCCTGTAAATAACCCTTCAATTTACCACCGGCGGTCATTACAAGTCCAAAAGACGGAATGCCTGGAGAAGTTTCAGGATCAAGCTTGTTTAGTGGCCAGCCCATTAATTGGCAAATAATATCCCATTTTTTTCTAGAGTAAGGTCCCCAATAGTAGCGATCCATAATTGAATTCCAGCCAATAGGTTTTTCAAATATATCGTTGAAAGTTAGAGTGTATGTTACACAGCTTACTGTGTAATTGCCTTGCTCTATCTCTTGCATATCTGTGTTGAACTCATTGTTTGGCAATAGTTTTATCTGAATCTCTAATGTTGTGTCTTTAAGTTCCTCCGTACGATTTAGCACTACTTTCAATGTATCTACTATCTTGCCGGCATGAAATGTTTGCGTGCTGGCAATGGGTTGAAAGTTAGTGTTTTCCACCGCTGTGGTGTTGGCCGTAACGACCTCTACATTGTATGTGCGGTCGTAATCAACAACGTTGCCTTGTGTGCGCACAAGTATATCCACTGTTTTCTGAGTAATAGTAGAAGCGTCCATAGCAAAACTTATTGCTTTGGAATCTATATAATCAGAGTTTAAAGCATATTGGAACACAGCATCCGAAAAATAGATGTTGTTGTTGCCTTGGTATGTTATTAGCTCGTCTTCTTGACAAGAACTAATCAGCAACATGGCAGCAAATCCTATTAATAATTTTATATTCTTCATTTTGTATAATTTTCAGAGTGTAAATAATTTCTTAATCACGTTGTTCTGTTTCTGCATCAGGTATAGGAATAACATAAGTAGTTGAACTCATTTCTATAGAGCCTGAAGTCGTTGCCCCATCTGGTATTGATGTTTTGTTGTTGCGCTTGTAGTAGAAGAATAACTGACCTTCTCCCCAAAACTCTTTTTTGTATTCCTTATCTAGCTCGGCAGTAAGGTCTACGCCCTCGGCAAGGTCTGTCAGACCTCTATTGTATCGAAGGGTGTTTAGGTATGTCAAAGCTGAAGTTTCATCAGTTTCGCATTCAGCAACAATAAGGTACATTTCGCTTAGCCTAATCATAGGTAGGAAGTTAGCATACGAAGGAGCAGTAATACCGTTTTCAGTAAAGTCTTCGAATTTTACAAATGTACGACCATAGCTACCTGTAGGAGCTAGTCGCCAACAAGGCTCAAATCTGTAATCGTTGGCATTGTTTTCGAATGTTTCTTCTATGCGCCCTGAGTATGGCAACAGCAGGTTTGCACTGTTTAGAGTGTACTTAAACCTAGCACGATATACGTTGTACAAATTATAGCAGTCCATTCCAAATAACACTTCGGTAGAGAAAGCGTGGTCGGCAGCCTCTGTTGTAGGGTCTGTAACAAAAACATTGTCACGGTTGGCCCAAGGGAAGAAAGAGCTAGCCTCGTCTATTACTGATTTTGCAGTAGATAGAGCAGCTTCTTTGTTACCTCTGTAAAGTTGTACTCTAGCTTCGAGAGCTTTTACAGCAAAGTAGTTCATGCGATATTGGCGGCAACGAAAGAAATCGTCTAATTCGCCTACCATAGTGCCTAGTTTGCCCGCAGTTCTAATAGTATCATTCTGCAAAAGGAGCTCTGCTGCAGATAAGTCAGATAATACTTTATCCATCACCTCGTTTGCAGGTAGAAGTGGCTGAACCGACAGGTCTGTCAGTGTGGCGTAAGGTATAGACGCCGATGTAGAGTCGACAGAATAAATAGGACCAAACACTCTGAGTAGATCGAAATGAATGAGTGCTCTAAGCCCGATAGCTTCTCCCGTCAATAGGTCTTTTTTGTCTTGAGTCAAAACCTCCGACTCTGCCAAACTGTTGATAAATGAGTTAATGCTCAGTATCTTGTTGTAAGAAGTACTCCACATTACAGCAAACGTAGACTTTACATTACTTGTGGTGTAGCTGTAATTTCTGTAGTTGTTCCAAGCATTGTTGGCATCGGAGTTGTAGTACTGAGCCAATACATCCATGGTTACAGAAGTAAGATGCTCGCCATACATACTACGACCAGCAACGTCCATATATATCCCATTCAGGGCATTGTATATGCCTATTTCGTTATCGTATACCTGTTCCTCAAGAAACTTGTCCTCGGGTTTTACATCCAGAAAATTGTCGCAACTGCTAAGCGAGGAGCCTAGAGCAAGAATAAGCGACAGATATACTAGTTTTATTTTTGTTGTCTTCATTTTCTAATCTTTTTACATTAAAATGCAGCGTTAATACTGAGCGAGAAAGAACGAGCAAAAGGGTAGTCGGTACCTCTTTCTACTTTAGATGTCTCGAGTCTGAAAAACTCGTTCATGTAGCCGTTGATACGTAGTTCGCGCAGTCCCATCTTCTTAACAAATTGCGTGTCTCTCAAGCGCACTCCAATAGATATGGATTCGCCGATAAGTTGATTTTGTTTTTGTACAAAACGAGAAGATATTGGAGTAGTAGTAGTGGTAGAAATACTCTTGAATTGAGCAATGTCTCCGGGGTTTTGCCAGCGGTCGTATAATGCACGCTTATCTTGGTTGTAGTCCAACTCGTTTAGCGATATATTCTCCACTTTTTCGTAAAGAGCTTTATTAAACACATCTCCTCCAAGACGATAACGCATATTGACAGCAAAGTTAAAGATCTTATAGTTGAGGCTTGTTCCGATGATACCTTCTATGTCTGGACGAGTATTACCAACCTGTACTGCATCACTGGCATTGTAATTGAAAGTAGTTTTTCCTTCTTCTGTCAGGAATATTTCTTTACCTGTCGCAGGGTCTATGCCTAAAGAGCGTACTGCCCAAATATCGTCGGGGCTGTATCCGTCTTTGTAACGAATAAGAGACTGGTCAATATTGCTACTAGCTTCATTGTCATCATTCAGATTGTCTAGCAACTTACCAAAGTTTTCGTATGTACTACGAATTACACTTGCCGACAAGTTAACCTTCCAGATAATGCGTTCTTGAGGCTTGTATATTGGTGTTACTGTCAAACGAGTGTCAATACCTCGTGTGTCCATGGCTCCTGCGTTAGATTGATAAGCAGTCTTACCTGTTGATGGGGCTGACGTAACAGAAACAATAAGTGGGTCGGAATATCTTTGATATACATCAAATCTTAAATCAACTCTATTCAACGCAGAAAAATCAAAACCGATATTAGGGTTCATAGTTTTTTGCCATTCTAGGTATGGGTTTCCAAGACTGGAAAGGTATATTCCCTGTCCGAATATACTGTTGTTGGAAAGAAACTGATAAACATCGACAGATGTTACAGAGCCAAAGCCTTGATTACCGGTTACCCCGATACTGGCACGTAGTTTCAACAGTGTAAGCCATTCTATTCCGGACATGAATGCTTCGTTGTGAATATTCCAACCGGCACCTACCGACCAGAAAGGAGAGTATTTCTCAGAAGAACCAAAAGACGTAGAACCGTCAACACGGTAAGTTGCATCAAGCAGATAACGTCTGTCATAAGCATAGTTGGCACTTGCCAAGAAACCTGCACGACGATATATATTAGTGCTATATGTTAGGTTGGTTCCCGGCTTATATTGTGTAGCAAAAGATGGGTTTATATTACTTCCTATAGGGAAACCAACTACCTGCCAGTATGAGGCGTCAGATTCGTTGTGAGATACTTCTCCGCGCAGGTTGGCAGTAAGACTGTGTTTCTCGCCAAATAGCTTGGCATAAGTAAGCATCGCATTAAGATTGTATCTGAAAGAGCCGGACTGGCGTTGAGAGTATTGCCCTTTTTCGTCTGTGTCCGTGTTGTCGTATTGTGTGTGTTGTGGTGAAGTAAAGTCTTTTTGCTTAGTGTCTGTTTTTGATAATTGAAGGTTACCTTGAAAACGCAACTCGGGAGTAAATTTGTATATCAACTGAGTATTATTGGTAACAGAGAATGACGCAGTATTTGCAAGGAATTGTAGTGATGCGTTGTACAATGGATTGTCTACGCGTTTCCATGATTGATTCACGCGGTGATACTCATCCAAATACCTGTCGCTAGTGTTGTTTTTGGTGTAGTAGGGGTTTGTGTTTACATAAGTACTAAATGAACCATAAGGCGAATCGTCTGATTCGTAGCCCGAGATAGTAAGGTTGTTGTTTACATTGAGCTTATTTTTTCTGTAAATAAGTCTGATATTACCGCCCCAATTCTGACGTCCTGATCCACTCATCACACCTTTAGTGTCTTTGAAGTTTAATGATACTCCATAACGAAAAGCATCTTCACCTCCGTCAATGTAAACGTTGTGACCATTAGAGAACCCCATTTGTAGAGGTACATTCAGCCAGTAAGTATTAACTCCGCTGCGAACTGCTGCTAAACGAGCATTGTAAACGCTATCCTCTACAATGTCTGCTCCTTGATAATCTTGATTATACCTTCCGGCTAATTTCTCAAACTGCAACTTCTCGTCGGAGTCCATCATATTGTAGTCGCTAAGGTCAGGAACTTCAAACTTGAAGTCGCCTGTATACGAAAGTCTTATCTTTCCCGATTCTGGTTCTTTGGTTTCAACAACCACAACACCGTTTGCCGCTCTGGCACCGTAAAGAGCAGTAGAAGCCGCATCTTTAAGAAGTGTGATTGATGCAACGCGGTTCATGTCTAGGTCGACAATTGTGCGAAGAGTCGTCTCAAATCCATCCAATACAAATAGCGGTTGGTTGGGATCAGAGCCATATTCGTCTCTAAGATCCTCGGTAGAAATACTCGTTTTTCCCCTTAGCTCTACAGTTGGCAGAGTGTTCGGGTCAGAACCCATCAACGAATTCTCTACAATATTGAATGATGGGTCTAGTGTTGTCAAACTTTGCAGAGCATTGCTGTTACCTACAACTTTCAAATCCTCTCCTTTAACGGTGTTGACAGAACCTGTGTACGACTCTGCTTTGCGAGTCATCATACCCGTAACAACGACTTCGCCAACTTGACTAACGTCGGGCATAAGTGTCGCATTTATTACAGTTTGTTTTTTAACATCTACGGTGTATCCTAGAGTTCCGATGAAAGAAAAATTAAGGGTTCCGTCTGTAGCAGGGATTGTAATGCTGTACTTTCCATTGATATCAGTAATGGTCGCTACATCCATTTTAGCTACATTTGTCCTTTTAAAAACGACGTTCACTCCTGCAAGCGGCTCACCTTGGTCGTCTACGACTTCTCCTTTAATTACCCTTGGAGTCCCGCTTTGTTGCTGTGGCGCAATTGCAGTCTCATGGTTACCTGTGTTATTTGCTGTTGCAACACTGCCGAAAAGGCTTGCTAAAACGAGCATTACGGAAAACTTCGCAATGCGCGTAAGTCTAAATCTACCCTTTGGATAGGGATGAACAAGTATTTTTTGTTTCATCGTTCCTAGAATTACATTCATACTCAATAAATTAATTAATAAATAAATATCTTCTTTGCCGTTCGAGTGAGATACCGAAAGTATCTTCCTCTGTATAAAATAATCTGTCGCTGCAATGACCAGCTAAGCAGGTTGTTGTGCGACTCGCTATATTTCTCTCATTTCTTTAAAGCTAAGATAATGGTCTATCTAAGCATCAGTTGCTGGGCGCAAAGTACGGCATTTTTTTTAAATAAATATAATAACTAGTCTGTTTTTTTTGACTCTTGGTTAGTCTTAGTAAGGACTTGTTTACTTAACATATTGTTAACGTTGTATGTTTGGTTCTGATGTTTTATAGTCTAATTGTATTTTTTTACTTTTTGTCTGTAGTGAATAGTGGGATATTTTATTATATTTGTAATTGGACTGTCTTGAGAAGAAAAAGATATGATTCCTGATTGTAATGTCTGGATTAATAAGATGTTATGAGGGATTAGGTTTTTTTTTGTTGTGGAATGTTATTTTTTTATTGTTTTGTTTTGAGTGTTATTAATATTGGGTGTCTTCTGACTTCTATTTATTGATTTGTTGTCAAATTAACATATTTGACTTTAAAAAAAAGGAGGGGCGGGATAAGCGTTGTGTGTTATTTTTTTTCTACATTTGCGCTCGAAATATAAAGTTATCAGGGCTTTAGTAAGATTCTGGTAATTGTATAAATAAACAAAAACGAAGCGAATGCTTTAAAAATGAAATTAGAATGAGTAAAATTAAAACGTTATTTCAATTATTGCTAGTGGTGGCTGTTGTATTGTTGAGCTCGTGTGACAATACATCGTCCAATAATAGTGGACCTGCAACAATAAGTGGCAAATGGGACAGAAGGGACAAGGTAATTTCCCTATTTAAAATTGAGGATGGTCGAACAAAGGAAATCAGTAACGCCAATTTGGCTGACGACAAAAGCTTTGCATTTGCAGTTCCTGTCAAAGAAGAGGGCTTTTATGTGCTAGGTATTGTTGCTCCTCCTCGCACGCTTATCAGAAAAGCTCATATGTATACTTTTTACCTGAAGCCCGGTGATCAACTTAACGTCGAGGTTAATGACTCAACTTATGTGTTGACAGGCGAAAACTCTAAAGAGAATAAAGCACTAGCGGAGTGGCACGACTTTATGTTTCCGCTTGAGCATGAATATTTTTACGACAGGTCGGGAGAAAAGCCAAAGCCTTCAACTTATGTAAATTACTATCCCTTGGCAGAGAAGAAGCTTGAAGAGGTGAAATCATTTAAGCCTAGCAAGACCAAGAATGCAAAATTCGATGCGAGCTTTGCAAAATTTAGGGATTATGACATAATGCGTCTGTTGGTAGGGTTTCATTTTGATCCACGTCCTGCACATCCACAGTCAGAGGAATACATGCCTTTCCTAAAAAGTATTGATGTTAGCAAAATTACTTCCGACGCAAGTTTACTTCAATATCCTTACGGTTCGGTGCTGCTTAATCAGTTGCTGATGATGGATAAATTTGCAAAAGGAGAAAGGTTTAACGGCGAATTTTTGGATATTGTTAAAAGCGATACTCTTATAGGCGAGATGGTAGTTGCACGTTCTGGACTTGTTAAATCTTACAACGAGTTTTTAGAATACGCAGAGACAAATAATAAATATATCATTACCGACAGCCAGAAAGAACGAATGGACAAGCGTAAGTTAGAGCTTGCTCAAAACAACAAGGAAGGTCAGCCGGCAATAGACTTCAAATATCCTGATATCAACGGTAAGCAGGTGGCACTTTCTGATCTTAAGGGTAAAGTTGTTGTCATTGATGTTTGGGCAACATGGTGTGGCCCTTGTAAAAAAGAAATACCTCACTTGAAAAAACTTGAAGAGAAATATCACGGAAAAGATGTCGCATTTGTATCTGTATCTGTAGATGATGAAAAAGATAAGCAGAAATGGGCAGACTTTGTGAAGAAGGAAGGACTGACCGGCTTTCAGCTTTTTGCAGGTGGTTTTAAAAGCGATATAGCTCAAAATTATAAAATTAATGCTATTCCTCGTTTTATGGTGGTAGATAAAGATGGCTTGTTGGTGTCGTCAAACTCGCCACGTCCATCGCAACCCGAACTAAAGACTTTGATTGACAAACTGCTGAAATAATAATATATCTATATTGTGATAGTGCAGTGTAGCCAATGGTTATGCTGCATTTTCATTAGTGAGGGGTGAGGAAAGAGGAGAATATTAATATCTCTGCAACAGGGACAGCTATTCTTTGTTGTAATACAAAGAATCTGTGGCAATATTATTGCATGCTACAACATATTGTATAAATGACAAAAAACAAAAAAATAAACACATGAAAAAACTACATTACATGGTGGTAGTTGTTTCTTTGCTTGGATTGATAATGCAATCATGCAGCTCCAATAAAGAAAAAACTAGTGACACAGCAGAATCACAAAAAGAAATCTCTATAAACTATGAGCAATTGTTGGGCTCTGTTCAAGAGGCTTTCGACGCTCGTGATACCTCGCACATTGTTCCGCTATTGGCTGCGGACTTCTCAGTGTCAACGCAAACGTGGCCGGCATCTGCTTTTATGCTTCAGCAGGTCTTTTTGCGATCTAATCTAAAATGCAAGGTCGAGCTGTCTGACAAAGAGGTTTTGCGACTACCCGACGGACGCGTAAAAGCTGAGCTAAAATATATCTTCGAGGATACGACAAAAGTCAGTAATATAGTGCTCAATAGGTATGGCAAGATTGAGTATGTCGATTATTTCGACCAGCAATATGGACTGTTCAGAGACAAACCGTCAAAGCTGGTAGCTACTGTTCCTTTTGAATTTAGGAACGGTAAAATCGTGTTGAAACTGAGACTTAATGACAATACGGATGAGTTAAACTTTCTATTCGATACGGGGGCTGATGGCATGGCGATAACAGATTCATTGGCAAAGGTGCAGGGACTGAAGGTGGCTCGTTCTCAGTCTACGTCTGTGGTTGGAGGCAATGTGGATGTGCAAATATCTTCGGGTAATACTGTGCATCTTGGAGATGTAGTAATCCCTAATAGAAACATAGCGATTTTTAATCAGAGGCGTGACGATACTGATGGAATATTGGGTATTACCTTGGCAAATAGATATATAGTGAGGGTCGACTTCGATGAGTCTTTGATTTATTTATACAGCTTGGGCAGCTACGAAGACGAGGATAAAGAACATACGGTGCATGTAACGGTTCCTGCCGGATTAGCTATTATTGACGGAGGTCTCAATGTAAAAGGAGAGAAGGATGTGCAAGGACGGTTTGTTTTTGACACAGGTGCAAAATTCTCACTTGTCTGCTTCAATAATTTTGTAAGCAAAAATAGACTTCTTGTGAGTGGCTTTGACTATGACTCGGTGAGCAACATGACAAGTATGGGGCAAAATACAACCGTGTACAATGGTAGCGTGAAAGAGTTTTGGCTTGGTGACAAGCAGGTAGTTGTCGAAAATATGCCAGTAAGCATGCAGGCTTCGACAGGGCGCAAAGATTGGGTGCCTAGTGCTGACGGTTCTTTGGGTATATATTTTACAGAGAATTACAATTTTACTATCAATCTTGTTGCAAAAGAAATTACTTTCTCGTCTCGCAAAAATAAAACAGGTGCTGATGAGTAGGTTTGTATTGAGTAAGGCATCTGCACTGTGTCTGTTGCTTGTGCTGTTTTATTCTTGCGATAAACCTGCGTCGAAAACCTCCGGGCTGGTTACTGTAAGTGGCACGTGGAATAGGGATGCTGACAAGGGGGTGTCTTTGTCTAAAGTCGAGGATGGAGCCCTTGTTGAATTGTCCTCGTGCAATTTGGCTTCCGACAAAAGCTTTGCTATTGCGGCTCCCATAAAGGAAGAAGGATTTTATGTTTTGAGCTCCGATAGCAAAGAGCGTTATCATAATAAATTTGTTTTTTATATAAAGCCCGACGATAAGCTGAATGTCGATGTTAATGACTCAACCTATGTTTTGACAGGCGAAAACTCCAAAGAAAATAAGGCGATGAAGCGGTGGCATGATTTTATGTTTCCTTTGGAAGATGCATTGTATCAGTCGAACAACAAGAAGAGAGTATTGAGTTCTGATGTTTTTTTTCCTCTGCTTAGTAAGAAACTGGATGCTTCGCATGCAATGGGTTTTGACAAAACAGGCAATTCAGTGTTTGATAGGGCGTTTGACGAGTATCGAGAGCTAGATTTAATACATCTGATGCTTAATTTTTATTTTGAACCTCGAGCCAAATATCCGGATATAGAGCAGTTTCCGGCTTCTTACAGAGATTTAAGCCTTGCAAGACTAAGTGCGGACACTCGTTTGTTGCGTTATCCTTATGGGGCGACTATGCTCGGTCAGTTGATATATGTAACACAGCGTGTTCATGGTTTGGATTACAAGGAAGATTACCACAAGTTGTTGAAGAATGACACCCTGATAGGAGAGATGAGTGTGCAAAGGGCTCTAATTAACAAGACTCCTCAGGCATTTGAGGAATACGAAAAACAAGAGTCTCCTTATATACTGACGGAGGGTCAAAAACGACGTATGTCAAATATAATGCATATGCTTTTGAGCAAGAAGGATAGTGGCGAGTGAAAGTTGTATGTTTTTAGCCTGTGCCCTATAAATAAGAAAATCCCTCAAAAGCATGCTTTTGAGGGATTTTCTTATTGAGGGTTTCTTGTATGGCGTGCAGCTAGTATCCTTGCATATATGTGCTCTCTGAAATATTTGGAGAGATAAAAAGAATGTCTTTTACTGTGCCGGAGCCTTCTTGGGTAAAGTCGGGCGCGCTTTCTAGGTTGCCTGCCCTCTTTTGAAAGAAGTGGACTTTATAATTGCCCGAAGTGCTTGATGTTCCTACTATCACATAGTTGTAGGCGTAGTTAGGCTCTTTTGAACCACTGTATTTGCGATGGCGAATCATTGTTATTTCTTCTCCGTCGGGAGCAGCAAACTGCAACTGTTCAAGACCGCTGGAGAGGTTTCTAGACCAAAGCTCGTTGCCTACGGCAAAATATAAAACCGCCTCGTCTTGGCTTGTAGTAATCAGAGATGCCTTGTGCAACTTTTGGGTATTGTCAATAGTCGATAAGTTGCTGATGGTCATTTCTAAGCGAAAGGATAGGGGTTTGATACGGAACAGGGACATTGAATTATCGCTCTTGTCACGCATTATAGCGACAGCTGGTGTATTGCGCTGAGTATTATCCATTAGCCCCATGTACAGCAGTTCTTTGTTGGTGTTGACTGCCGGCATCTCGGATGCTGTTGCTGTTTTTATCTTGCTCATTGTAGTTGCAATACCTCCGCCGTGTGTAACAAAAGATCCGCTGGTTTCGTCATAAAATAGTCTGAACTTTGTACTAGTGAGGGCAAAGTCGGACAAATGATAGTCAGTATAATGTTCGTCTCGGGCAACGGGAGAGCTGAACACTCCGGAATTTGGGTACATAACGGCGATTTTGTGTAGCTTGCCGTCGTTTATGGCGTAATACATTTGCCCATAGTAGCTAAAGCCAATGTATCCCATGTTCTTGACGGCTGGAGCTTCGTAGGCGAAGTCGTCAAACCCCCGAACTTTCTCCATCGTGTTTATATGATTGAAAGCAATATCATTCTCTGTAAGGGCAATCAGTACTTTTGTGTTCTTGGCTCTGCCGCTCGCATCTATATCAATAAAGGTTTTGTACGATATAAAGTAGTTCAGCATCTTTGCTTTGCCGTTTAGTGGCTGTCCGTTGATGGTGCTGTAAACATTCGGCGAAACAGAAGCGGGCACAATCGTGTCGGGAGTTAGGTACATGTCGATATCCGAATTTGTACCATTGTCTTTTAGCACGTACCAACCTCGTGTGTAGGCTGTTTCTATGTGAAGATCGCAGGATACTAATTTTGAAAGACCTGTATTTTTGTTCGTCGCACTGAAAATTAGCTTCCAACTAGGTTCGCTCTGTGATATGAGCAAATGTAGGTCTTTTGTATGCGATAGTGTGTCTAATTCGACTGTTACACCTGTTCCGCCGTCAAGGTACATTGCCCAAAAATAATCAAATTCGGCGTCTGGGTCTGTCGATGCTACTTCCGGCACTATATTTAAGGAGTCTACCATTGCTATTCCGGTGTAGCTACCTTGCACCCCATCTATGGAGATGACTTCGGTTTCGTCGTAATCGTAGCTGCCGATATCTTTGTAGCACGACGACATTAATAAGGTCAGAAAAATGACCGCTAATATATTGTTCTTCATTTGTTTGTTTTTTTTGTAATTGTATTAGTAGAGGTAGAGCATTTTCTGCCTCTGCTATGGAAAAATGACAAGTTCCCCGTCTTCATCGACAAGCGGATCGTCGGGGTGCTCTTTGTTGTAGTCTGCCAAGGCAACCTTGCATTTGTCTATCCAAAAAAGCATGTAGCTCATATCTGCCATTATTTCTGTTATGAACTCATCATTCCAAGGCTTGTCTGTAGCGTCTATCATAAATCTATGCTTTACGTTGCTATACTTTCCTAAAAATGATCTTTCCAAGTATTTCCATCTGTCAGGACGTTCGAGGATGTCGCTAAAATACACTTTTCTCCAAAGTAGTCTGGAGTCGCCCAACTCGAAGTGCTCGTTGGCAGCAAGAGCCAGTTTTAGTACATATGTTCCTGATGACAAGGATGTGTCTCGGGTTAGTATGACAGGTAGGCTAAGGTGTACTTCTCCTGCTTTTACGACGTATAGATTTGATATGTCAGGATTATCGAAAGCGATATAGTGAACTCCAGGCTTTGCATTGAGTGCGTCGGGAACGTTCTCTTGCGCGAGTTTTATGGGGCGATCGAAATCTTTAGAGCCGCCAATGGCGTACAGATCGAAATATACAGTGTCTTGAGTAGTTGAATAGCCCTCGTAAACAAAGGAGTATGATTTTGTCGAGTCGCTATAATTATAGTCCGAATTATAAATTAAAGTCTGGTCTGGACCAAACTCTAAATATTGAGTGTCTTCGTATAGATTGTAATCGCGCTCGCAGGAATAAAGAGTTCCCAGAGCAACGAGGAGTGTTATAATAAATAGTTTCTTCATTACTATTGTTATTTTAATTGTTGGCGTATGGTTCGCTTATTGGTACTGGTACTACGTATTTTATTTCCTCTACTTCGGGCGGTAGCCATAAGAAATTGTCTTTGTTGACATTCATGCGTTTGTATGCGTAGAAAGCCTGTCCTTCAGCAAAAAACTCCTTGCGATATTCCTTTGCTAGCTCATTCCTGATTAGCTCCTTGTCGTCGGCTAGTGGCAAAGGAGGCAGGTTTCTGGAAGCTCTAAAGTCATCCCAATATAATTGAGATGTAGCAAGGTCGGTGGATGTTTCTATAGCAATAAAATACATCTCGCTCAGGCGAATCATTGGAACCCTGCGGTAGTCGCTGCCAATTGATGTAGGTTCTTTTTCTGCTACTTTATACTTTATTATGGAGTAGGCAACCGAACCATTGTCTGTCACATTTGTTTCCCAAAGCATAGTTTCGCGAGTGTCTGTCCCGGTGTTGCCGTATAATTGGGTATTTACAAGCAGTGAATTAACGCCTTTCTTTAGAGTCTGGTCTTTGAATGTCGACGAGTAAAGATTGTACATGTTGTAGTTGTGTATGCCGAAGAACTGCTCGCCTACAAGATTGTAATCGCCTCCTGAGAAGTTTGTTGCAATGCCTAGTGTTTTGCTGGTGTTGCTGATTATATTGCTTGCTAGTTCGTATGCAATATCAGTCTCGCCAAACCATAGGGCAGCTCTGGCTTTTAGTGCTTTGATAGCTTCTGCATTCATTCGTAATGGTTTCATATATTGATAGTTGCCAAACTGTTCAGCCTTTGCAAGTAGGGTGTCGGCAGCATTTATGTCGCTTTCGAAAGCTGTTTTAAACTCTGCATAGCTGCTGTATGGATGATTTTCCTTAGACAAAGTTGTTACATAGGGCAGTATATTGTCTCCATTCTCTGTACCCGGAACAGGTCCGAACATGCGCAATATGTCGAAGTGAATGTAGGCACGTAGTCCAAGACACTCGCCTTTTATTTGCTCGTAAAGTCCATCGGTATTGAATATGTTTTGATTGCCGTTTAGTTCTGTCAATATTGCGTTTATCTCCGATATAGTGAAATATTGCTGTTGAAATATGTCTTCGATGGTGCGTTCTACGCTTGCATCTCCGTAATTAAATTTTCCAAGGTATTCCGGAGTTGTAGCCTCTTCAACGTCCCATGACGATACAAGGTGTTCGATGGTGGTCATGCTGAGTTGCTTGCCGTATGTCTTATCACTTTTCATTGCTATGTATACGCCGCTGAGCGCATCTTTAAAGCCTTGCTCGGATACGAACATGTCTTCGGCAGGCACTTGCCCTTCGGGCATAACTTTTAGCCATTCGTTGCACGATGTCAGAGCGAATAGATATGTTATTCCGATAAGATATAATATGTATTTTTTCATAATTATCAGTTCCTTAAATGGTTAAAAGATTACATTTACTCCTAATGCAAAATTCCTTGAGAAAGGGTAGCTTGTTCCTCGTTCTCTTTTTACAGTCGATATGTAAAATAGATTTCCTGCATTTCCGGTAAGCTCAAAGCTCTCAATGCCTAGGTTCTTAACAAACTTCATCGACTTGAGGTTATACCTTACATTGATGTTTTGCATTGTCAGAGTGTTTTCGTCTTGCACGAAACGTGTAGACTTGTAGGTGGTTTTTGTGTCGAACAGCGATTTGAATGCTGCATGGTCGCCGGGCTGTTTCCATCTATCATCGTACACTCTGCTGTCTACGTTGTATCTGTAGTTTGCATTTTCAACTCTGTTTATCAGTGTTGAATTGTATATCTGTCCTCCGAGTCTGTATCCGAAAGACATTGTCAGCGATAAGTTCTTGCGCCTGAACGAGGTGTTTATGTTTCCTTGTAGTTTGGGTTCTGTGTTTCCTCCGTCTATTAGGTCTTTAGAGCTCCAGATGAAGGTTTTTTCTCCATCCTTTGTCAGATATGCTTCTTTCCCTGTACTCGGGTCGATTCCTAGCGAACGTACCACCCATATTGTACTCATTGAGTGTCCTTCCTTATATAGCTTGTTAGGATTTGCTGCTTCTTTATTCTCCAGATCCTCTTGTGCGTCTTTTAGTGCCTGTGATAACTCTGCTATCTTGTTGACGTTATGAATGCCTGAAATACCTATATTCCAAGAAATACCTTTTGAGTAGTCTCTAAGAATGAAGGCAGTCAATCTAAATTCCAACCCTTTGTTGGATATTTCTCCGATATTGGCAACATAGCTGTCAAAACCGTTTGATGGAGCTAGGTTTACCGACGAAATCATCCCGTCTGTACGTTTATTGTAGAAGTCGAAACTTGCAGACAATCGTCCTTTCCAAAACTGAGACTCAAGACCTAGATTGTAACTAAAGGTTTGTTGCCATTCAAGATCTTCGTTGCCAAGTGCCATTAGGTATGCGCCTGTGAGACTGTAGTATCGGTCGTCTGTATAGTACTTATAAGTCGATAATGCTTGGTATGGACTAAAATTTTGAGAACCTCGTGTTCCTGTTGATACTCTCAGTCTCAGTTGGTTGACAAACGAACCTTTTATAAACCCTTCTTCGTGCAAGTTCCATCCTGCTCCTGTCGACCAGAACGGAGCAAATCGTTTGTCCGATCCAAATTGCGAAGAGCCGTCTGTTCGTAATGAAAAGTCTGCAAAGTATTTATTGTCATACATATAGCTAGTATTGAAAGTTAGTCCTATGGAGCGAGAGACACGCTCTAGCCCCGACGGTGAGCCTCCTTCTGCGTATTGGAGAGCTGCGCCCAGATAGTCTATGTTTTCGCTGGTAAAACCTTCTGCCTTAAATGTATAGTATGATCTCGTATTTTGACGTATGTTGTAGTTTGCTCCTGCGAAAAGTACATGCTTTTCGTTTAAAACCTTGTTGTAGCTAAGGTTTAAACTTCCATCATAATTGAATCCTTTGCCTGAGCTGTACTGGTATGAACCCTTACGGAAAAAGTCCGCTTCCGAATAATTTGTGAAGTCTGTATGACTTGCGGGTTTGTAGTTGTCTGCGTCTTTGCTTGTTTTGCTAAGACCTAGGTTTGCTCTAAATTTCAAGGCTTCTAGTATGTTCCATTCGATTGACAGGTTGTTTGTAATCTTGGTCTCTTCGTTTTTGTCAAAAGTGTTGAGTGTTGCATTGTACAGTGGATTTGCTGGTAGCTTAGTCCACATGTAATAATGGTTGCTGTCGCCAAAATCGCCGACCTGCCTTGCTATGTTGCCATTTGCATCATAACCTGTCCAGTATGGATTCATGGTAACATACTGGGAAAAAGAACCATAAGGGCTATTTTCTTCATTTGTTACGCCGACTATAAGGTTGTTCTGGAAAAGCCAGTTCTTTTGTCTGATTACAAGTTTTAGGCTACCGTTAAAAACCTGTTTTCCTGAACCTTTCATAACACCTTCGATGTTGTTATACTGCACTGTTCCAGCGTAGCTGAATTTTCGGTCTCCACCTTCGATGCGTATATTGTGTTTTTGTCCTACTCCGGTTTGTAGCGGTTTTGATAGCCAGTAGGTGTCAACTCCACTATTTACCTGCGCCAATATTGTGTTGTAGTATTGTTTGAGTCTGAAGTCGTTGTTGGGATTGCCGTGGTCGTATAGTCCAACAGTGCGTTCTAGCTCTAGCTTCTCCCTTGCATTCAACATATCGTATGAAGTGAGATCGGGAGCCTCAATCATTAAATCGCTTCGCCATGTAACGCGCATATTTCCCTTCTCTGGTTGTTTGGTTGTTACCACGACAACACCATTAGCTCCTCGCGATCCGTATATTGCTGTTGCTGATGCATCCTTTAGAATGGTTATTGATGCGATGTCGTTTTCATTCATGTTTTGTAGCACTCGCATGCTAGATTCAAAACCATCTAAAATCACCAAAGGGGTATTTAGTGATGCCGCTGCTTCGTCTTGCAGATCGCCCACGTTGGGAAGACTTGTGTTTCCACGAATCTGGATGTCGGGCAGGCGATTGGGGTCTGAGCCGAAAGAATTGCTTTCGATGACATTAAAAGCCGGGTCAATATTGCGCAGAGTTGATAGTACATCCCTGTTTCCAAAGCGCTCTAGCTCTTCTGCCTTTACCGTTGTTACTGCCCCGGTGTATGACTCTGCTTTGCGGGTGAATAGTCCTGTAATTACAACTTCTTCCACTTGGTTTATGTCTGGAAGTAGGGTTGCGTTGATAGTGGAGCGTCTCCCAACTTCTTCTTTTACAGTTTTTGTACCCATAAACGAGAAGCTGATATTTCCTTTTACATTCTCGGGAATGGCAAGCTTGTATTTCCCATCGTGATTTGTAATAATCATCACTTCCGGCTTTTCGGAGCCATTTCTTCGGAAAACTACATTTACTCCTGCCAACGGCTCTCCGTTCTCGTCAACAACTCTTCCTGATACCTCTCGCATTTGATTGTTTTGTTGTTGCGAGAATGTTGCGATTGTGCCATTGCTTGTTTGTGTGTCGGCAATGCTTGCCGTTGCAGTGCCTGCCAAGGCGCCCAGTAAGACAAGTATTATGACCTTCTGCACAATGCCTGTGGGCGTCTCTCTATCTCGTAGATAGATTTTTTTAGACCGTTCGTTTCTCATAAAGCGTAAAGTTTATTCATAATCAAAAAAAAATAATGTTTAAGTATATTGTTGTTTACGCACTGGGCGTGTAATGTAGAGTTGTTTGTTTTTTTTATTAAAGGATATATATCAAGAGTGCTTACATGTTGGTTTTTAGTGTGATTTATATTTTCTAGGTGTACTAACACTATCTTAATGTAATGTGTTAGTATGATTTCATAATTCAATCGCAAGGATAAGCAAAATACATAGTATTGAAAAAACTCGCAGATACATTTAGGAAAGATTAACTGAACCTTTAATTAACTTTCTGCTGTTATATGCTTGTTATTAATTGTTTATGGATGATATATGCTATTTAGGAGAGTGTTAATTTTATCTTTTCTTGTTGATTTTATGTTAATTGGCTTAGTTGGTTTATTGTCAATATATTACGTGTCTATTGTCTCTCGTTTTGTACTTTGGTGTACATTATGTCAGATTGCCGCATACCTTGCTTAAGTGTATGATAGTGGCGTGTTTATGAAGGTGGGTTCTGCCTTGATTGTTATGTAGGCAAATATAGAGCGGAACTTATATTTTTCTTTAATTCTGAGCTGATTTAGTGTTAATTTGCTGTAAAAACGCTATGCTTTGTTTTTAATTGTGATTTGCGTGTTGTTGAATTGCATTATAAGGATAAGCAAAAAGAGGCAGACGAAAACCTCTTCGGTTTTTTGCCTGCCTCTTTTTGCTTATTTGCGACATAGCTTCAAGGCTTATCGCTTTCGCTTATCAAGTTTTTATTGCTCTAACAGCTTGTCAATCAGAGTTTTTAAATCAGGTGTAGACGGACGAGGAGCAGCAGATGATACAAGAGTTCCATTCTTGTCGACTGCAATAAAGCGAGGTATTCCTTTTATTTCATAGGCTTTAACAATGTCGCTTTTCCAGCCTCCTGCAAAAAGCTGTATGCCTGCAAGCTCTTCTTTTTTGACAAAGTCTGCCCATTTTTGCTTATCCTTTTCTTCGTCAATTGATACGGATATGAAAACAACATCGCTGTTTCCATGGTATGCTTTCTCGAGCTTCTTGAAGTGAGGGATTTCCTTTTTGCAAGGACCACACCATGTTGCCCAAACATCTATTACTACCACCTTGCCTTTAAAGTCTGAAAGAGACACCATCTTGCCGTTTATGTCGGGGCATTTAAAATCTGGTGCTGCTTGCCCTTCCTTGTTGTTTTGCGACAATTTCTCTTTGAGTGTCTTCATTTTTGCCTTTTGGTAATCTGTCAGAATGTACTTGCTTTCCTTTGCTTCGTAGTCTGTGAATGTTTGGAACGATTTGAACCTGACTGCTTGCTCGACGGCAATTTCGCCTATAAGAGTATCGTTTTTAACTATGTTGTGATAATCTTCGTGAACATCACTGCCTTTCAACTGCTGAGTAATAAAAAATAAATTGCTTAGCAGGCGTGAGCCTTGAGGATACTTCAATATGCTGGCATTAGAAGTAATTTTGCCCATGTCTAAGTCTTTGTAGTATTGAATGAAATCTTCGTCTTTAGGGTGTGCCATACGAGGCAGGTAGTTGAAAGCTACGGCAAGAAACATAAAGTCGTATTTTTTAAAGTCTTCAAAAAGAGCTTCGAATTTAGGATTGCCTGTGTTTTTGATGTTTAAGGATTTTAACTCGCTTAGTTTTTTCTCTAATAGAGGGTAGTAGTTGGCGTATGTAGAGTTTATTTTTTTTCTGTTGATTTTAAAAAAATCGTTCTCCATCGGCTGTATAAAATTGTGCCACTGCTCAAGAGCTTTGTTTTCTTTGGTATTTTCTCCAACAAGAGTGTAGGTGGAGTCGTTTAGTTCGACATTTAAAATGTCGCCCGGCTTGAAGTAAAATGCATATCTGCTTATGTACATTTTGTTTTTTGTAGTGCCCAGACAGTATAAACCTTCATCTTGCAAGGGTAATGATAGTGCAAAACTCTTGTCCTCTGTCGGCGTGGTTGACGATATCTCAACAAGGCGCCCATCGACAATTTTGAATAGCGATACGCCGTCGTCATTTCTGTTCCATTTGCCGTTTATCACTGCTAAGTCACTTTCACTGTTCGAGCTTGAACCCGAGCATGCTCCAATAGCTAGTGTAAATATTGAAGCTATTATCAGAGATATCGATAATGTTATTTTTTTCATTGTATATTGTTTAATATAATTCTTTGCTTAGATTAGTGTCTGTCCACAATATCAGAAGTCTAAGCTATAAAGGTCAAGACCAAGGCTTGCGAAACTTTGTGAATTAGAAGTTTACACAAGTAAACTTCTAATTCGCAAAGCGAGCATAACGCAGATATTGGACTTTATAGACGGACTCTAGTTAGTCAGCTGTTCGTATGTGTCCTGCATTTCTTTTAACTTCTCAGGATTTGCGTTGGCTTGATTTGTTTGTTGCGAAATATCTTCCTTTAGATTATATAACTGCCACGTGCTGTCGCAACCAATTTCTATATTTACGCTTCTCGACACGAATGCTCCTTTGTATGGTGGTATCAATACCCAATCGCCGTTGCGCAAAACCGTTTTATACGAAGCTTCCATTATAAGATTGTCTCGTCCTTTCTGACTTTTGCCCAAAAGCACATCAAGCATCGGTTGGCTGTCGTTGGTGCGGGCGTCGCTACCTATCAATTGAGCCATCGAAGCCAGTATGTCAACTTGGCAGATAAGAGCGTTTGACACTGTTGGCTGGATTTCTCCTTTCCAGTAAGCCATGAATGGTACACGCGTTCCTGCCTCGAACATGCTGTATTTTCCACCACGTAGCACGCCGGCTTGCTTATGGTCGCCAACTTTTTCAACTGCATCATCTTTATATCCGTCGTTAAGGACAGGACCGTTGTCGCTGGAGAAAATGATAAGCGTATTTTCGAGAATGCCCTCGCTTTCAAGAGTTTTTAGCAGTTCGCCCACACACCAATCGGCTTCGACGATTACATCACCACGGGGCCCCATTCCTGATTTTCCTACAAAGCGAGGGTTTGGAGTGCGAGGTACATGTGGCTGATGCATTGTATAACAAAGAAAGAAGGGCTTTTCTTTATTTCCTTTGATAAAATCTTGTGCTTTTGCAAGGAAGTGGTCTGCCATGTCAACATCCGACCAAAGTGCGCTCTTTCCGCCTTTCATGTACCCGATGCGAGATATGCCATTTACAATGCTGTGGTCATGTCCATGGGCGTACATCATTGTCAGCATTTCGGGATTTTCTCGTCCTGTGGGTTCACCTTCAAAGTTCTTTTTGTAGCTCACTTCGATTGGGTCATTTGGGTCAAGTTTATCAACATTGCCATTTTCTATATACACGGTAGGCACACGGTCTTGCGTTGCCGCCATAATGTATGAGTAATCGAAGCCTACGTCATTAGGACAAGGTTTAATGTGTTCGTTCCAGTTGATGTTGCCACTGCCGAGACCTAAGTGCCATTTCCCGACAATACCTGTCTTATAGCCCTTTTCCTTGAATACTTTAGGCAGGGTAAGTTGTGCGGTGTCAATAAGCAGAGCTGCCGAACCCGGAAGTATTTGTACGCCTTTCTCTCGCCATGGGTAAACTCCTGTTAGCAGTCCGTAACGACTTGGTGTACAGGTTGATGACGTGGCGTGTCCGTCGGTGAAACGCAGCCCTTCGTTGGCAATTTTATCGAAATTTGGAGTTTCTAGCGATTTTGCACCATAGGCTCCCATAGCAGCTTGCGAGTTACTCCCGTGCGTTTGAGTTCTTTGACGTAATAATCA
>JBKECW010000108.1:0-4440 GCA_047975005.1 Bacteroidales bacterium
TGCGATTACCTCACCACGAATTCCCTCTCTACTGGATTCCATCCAATTATTGGCATCGATTAAAATATTGAGGCTTTATAGCGGCAAATACTCGTTCTAGGAGTGTCTTCCGAAGGAATGCCGTATTGAAAAGAACCAAACTTGTTTACCCAGCTGAGTTGACACTCACCAAACGTTGTGACTGTAGACTAGTCAGTAGCTCCACATAACATGGCTGATAATAGTTAGTAGTAAAATATCCGATAATTGGTGTCGAAAATTGCCTTTTGTAGTCCTTCTAGGATCTTTTACTTCTGAAAAATGTGTCAAGAAAGAATTATTATGTGTCTGTGTGGTTCGGCTATTATGCATTTTTTTATTAGCTGACCCCAGCTAAATGCTCTGCAAAGAGCATACTATCAGCACAATGACAAAAGAAAAAAATATTTTTTTAATGCGGTTGCTCTGGGAGAGGAGCCTTTAAGTCTTGGTTTTGATGTAAACATCGCCGGGCATGCGGCAGGTGCGCCAGGTTCTTACTATGGAGAGAATAATTTTAGTAATGGCAGTAGCGTATGGGATGTGCCAGGATTGCAAAAGTATCATGGACAAGATATTAATCTTACTGAGGCTCTTACTCGCGAAGCCCTCGACGAGATGGATAGGGCTGTGAAGGCAGAAAAACCATTCTACCTATACCTCTCGCACTATGCCGTACATGCTCCTTGGGAAAAAGACAAACGCTTTTATCAGAAATATAAAGAGCAAGGATTGACAGATTTTGAAGCAATACTGGCATCGATGATTGAAAGCATGGATAAATCGCTGGGGGATATTTTGACTAAAGTGCAAAAATTAGGTATTGAAGATAATACAATCATTATTTTTATGTCCGATAATGGCTCTCCCTCGCAATGCCCACAAAACCTGCCACTACGTAGCCATAAGGTTAGCCCCTACGAAGGAGGGATTCGTGTGCCGATGATTGTGAAATGGGCGGATGTCGTTCAAGCAGGCTCGTCATGCAATAAGCCGCTAATTATTGAAGACATCTTTCCGTCAATACTCGAAATGGCAAGCGTGGAGAAACCTGAGCAAACAGTAGCAGATGTTGATGGCAGGAGCTTTGTACCTCTACTGAAACAAGAGGATGTTAATGCTTCTGAACGGGAATTCGTGTGGCATTTTCCACATAATTATGATTTTGAGCCATATAGCGTCATTCGCAAAGGTGATTGGAAATTGATATATTGGTACAAGGATGGGCGGACAGAACTCTACAACATTCCACAGGATATCGGCGAAACAAAGGACTTGTCGGCAGAGCAGCCCGAGATTACATTAACACTGACACATCAACTCGGGGAATATCTGAAATCGGTGCATGCAACAGCTCCATACAACAAGATTACACAGACAAATTTCTCATTTCCAGATTGAAAGTTACTATATTTGAAATATGAAAAAGTCAGCAAATATATACACTCTGTTATTATTGTTGCTCTGTGCATCGTGTGCAGAGACCAAACAAGAAGAACATGTTAAACTTTGGTATAATAAACCTGCCGATGCATCGCTAGCCGACAGCCCCGACGGATGGAAGGACGATACTCACTGGTTGAGTGCTTTGCCTCTGGGAAATGGCTCGCTCGGTGCTATGGTATTCGGCGATGTGGCTCAGGAGCGCATACAACTCAGCGAGGAGAGTATGTGGTCGGGTAGTGTTGACGATAATGATAACCCCGAAGCCGCTAAACATCTTGATGAAATACGTAAGCTCCTGAACGATGGTAAGTTTAGGGAAGCTACCGAGCTGACTAACAAAACACAAATATGCAAGGGAAAAGGAACAGGACATGGCAATGGTGTGGCTGTGCCTTTTGGTAGCTTTCAGCCCCTCGGCGACCTGAGGATAGACTTCGACAAAAAAACACCCTGCGAAAACTATTATCGTGAGCTGGATTTGACAGATGCTGTCGTTCGAGTGTCGTATGTCCAGAATGGCATAACTTTTAAAAGGGAGGCTTTTGTGAGTCAGCCCGACCAGGCTCTGGTAGTTCATCTTACGGCAGATGCCCCCGGGCAACTGTCGTTTACCTGTAATGTGGACAGACCCGAACGCTACAAAACCTACGCCGAAGGAGAGCAACTGATAATGTCGGGTGCGCTCAGCGACGGAAAAGGGGGCGAAAACCTGCATTATATGGCTCGTTTAAAGGCAGTTTGCAAAAAAGGAACAGTCAGCTGTGATGATGACGGACTGAGAGTTGAGAATGCAGACGAAGTTACTCTATTCCTGACGGCATCCACAGATTATGTCTTAGATTACCCGACTTTCAAAGGACGTGATTATACAGCCTTGACCAAGGATAGAATTAATACGGCAGCCAATAAGGATTATAACGAGTTGATGCAAGCACATTTGAACGAATATCAAAAATATTTCAATAGAGTGAGCTTTGATATTACTTCCGAACAAACGGCAGAAATGCCCACTTACGAACGTCTGGCGGCATTCAAACAGACGAAAAATGACCATCGTCTGGCAGAACTGCTATTTCAATACGGACGCTATCTCTTGATTGCCTCGTCTCGACCCGGTACTCTGCCTGCAAACCTGCAAGGGCTGTGGACTAACAAAATACAGACCCCTTGGAACGGCGATTATCACACCGATGTTAACGTCCAAATGAACTACTGGGCTGCCGAAGCAACGAACTTGTCGGAAATGCACTTGCCCTTGTTCGATTTCATTGAAATGATTGCAAAACCTGGTGCAAAAACTGCACAAGTGCAATATGGAATGCATGGTTGGGTGGTTCATCCTGTTGCCAATGTATGGGGATATACGTCGCCCGGCGAAGCGGCAAGCTGGGGCCTGCATTCCGGCGGAGGTGCTTGGATTAGTACACACATCTTTGAGCATTACGCCTTTACGGGCGATACGGACTTTCTGAAACGAATGTATCCCACCCTCGAAGGCTCTGTAGCTTTTTATATGGATTGGCTGGTAGAAGACCCCAAAACAGGAGAATTGCTGTCGGGCCCTGCTGTGTCGCCCGAGAATACCTTTATAGCTCCCGACGGAAGCCACTGCCAAATAAGCATGGGACCAACACACGACCAACAGGTTATTTGGCAACTGTTTACCGATTATATTAATGCTTCGGAGATATTAGGAATTGACAAGAAGTTAGTCGATAAGGTTGCTGATGCTCGTGGAAAATTAGCATTGTCAAAAATCGGCTCAGACGGGCGATTGATGGAGTGGCGTGAGGAGTTTCCTGAAGCAGAGCCCGGACATAGGCATATTTCTCACCTCTTTGCAATGCATCCCGGAGCGCAGATTAATTTTGAAAGCTCTCCCAAACTTATGGAGGCTGCTCGAAAGTCCCTAGACTATCGTATTGCAAACGGTGGTGGACATACAGGCTGGAGTGCTGCTTGGCTCATCGCTCAATATGCTCGACTGCACGATGGCGACAAGGCTAAAGAAAGTCTGAATACCGTACTAGCAAAGAGTACTTCTACAAATATGTTCGGACAACATCCCCCATTTCAGATGGATGCCAATTTCGGCTCAACAGCTGCCATTGCTGAAATGCTGCTGCAAAGCCATGCCGGATATATCGACTTGCTGCCTGCACTACCCTCAGAATGGTCGGCAGGAAGCATAAAAGGACTGAAAGCCAGAGGTGGTTTTGTCGTTTCTATAAACTGGAAGAACGGAAAACTTACTGATGCAATCGTAACTTCGCTGAACGGCTCACCAATGAAAATCAAATATAAAGAGAAACTCATTGAGCCAATGCAAACCGAGAAAGGAGAAAACTATCATTTTAGCTCAGATTTGCAGGTGATTGATTAGTTTTTAGTCTTCGACGCAATCTTAATCTCTCGTTGCTAAATTATTACTTTACGCAAAGTGCTTGCAATTTGTAATGTAAATTAGTAGGTTTGTGTCATATCTAAATTAAAAGATTAATTGTAACGATGATTTTAAACTGTATATATACAACATCAACTACTTCAACCCCCTTGGGGGTATAGAAAAAATGAAATACCTAATTATACTTACCGATGGTGCTGCCGACCAGCCAATAGCAAGCTTGGGAGGCAAGACGCCGCTAATGGCTGCAAACACTCCAAACATGGATAAACTGTGCGCTATGTCGCAATGTGGAACTCTGAAAACTGTACCCGATTCCTTGGAACCGGGCAGCGAAGTGGCAAATATGACAATAATGGGCTACGACGCAGCAACATACTATCAAGGACGGGGCGTACTCGAAGCTACCGCTTTGGGCGTCGATTTTGACAAAGATGACCTTGTGTTCCGATGTAATCTTGTGAGTGTAGACGGCGATACTTTGATAAATCATTCTGCCGGACACATCAGCAACCATGAGGCAAAGGTGCTTATTGATGAGCTGAACAACAAACTCGCCGACGATAGAATAA
>JBKECW010000109.1:0-23324 GCA_047975005.1 Bacteroidales bacterium
GAAGTTGTTTGTCCGGTGTTTTGCTTGCAGGAAATAAACGTTATCGCAAATATCAATGTTAGACAGGATACTATATTTTTCATTTTATTTCAATATTAAAAATTATTGGATGACTAGTTTGCTATTGTTTTCTTTCAGATAAACCTTTATATTTTCTTAGTATTAGTTTATCCTACCACTTCTATTTCCACATTATTTTTCTCGAGGTTTTGAAGATAGTCGATACATTCTTGCGGGTCAACAGGCATATACAAACGTATAACCATTGTCCAATTGTCGGGAGTGTCAATATTATTAGGTTTTCCCGGGCTATTGAACCTAAATGTTATTGAGCCGTCTGCATTTCTTTTGGCATTGCGGTCTCTAAGTGCGTAATTATCTGTCGCAATCCATCCTTTATCATCATAAGCCGTAACCGACATAAAGCCTCCTTTGTCATAATCTAGATTTGGCTTAGGCAAGGTGATTTGCGAAGACACAGTGCTTTTCTTGGCTTCTCCTTCAGGGAAAATCTTAGGCCAATACAAAGCATCTTCTTTCGGCAATCCTGCCCATCCTCCGGCAGAAGCAATTGTAAATATCTCCGGCTCAACATCTTTAGGCATGCCAAAAGCAAACCAAGAGTTTACTTTTTTTGATTGCATAAGCAAACTAAATTTAACAGAATCTTGCGTCTTTCTGTCGAAGCCTTTAGACACATATGGATTCGAAGTTTTTGCATCAACTACCATGGCATTCTGATGCTTGTACGCATCGGCATAACCTTCGGGAGTTTCTGGCAACACCTCTGTACGACAATTTAGCAAATCGTCCTTTCCCATTGTCAGGTCTTTTGTGGTAAAGGTCCGTTCTTGCCCGGGATACAGCACATCAATGGTGTATTGGTTCTCGTCAATAACCTGCATCACGGCATATTTGTTCCACTCCGGATTTTTAATCGTAGCTCCTTCTGTCAAATCAACAACGGCATGGCTATACAGACAATCCCGATTTTCGCGGATAACAACTTGGTTTTCCACCGTAGAATACTCTTTGGAATGCCTAAACTTATTAACTCCGTATTTGGCAAAGTGTTCTTCAAAATATCGGTCTGTTTCGGCTATGGTAAAGTTCTTTGCATTTACCTTTATTTTACCCTCTGAATTATACTCGTAGGCATAATCCGGTTTTATTTCACTCTTATCTTTGGTTTTTGAGCCACCACAAGAACTTAGAGTTATTGTTAAAGCTAACAGCCCTAAACGAATTGATTTATTGTTCATCGCAATTTTTAATCAAGATATTTAACGAATGATTTATTTATTTCTCCGTTGAACCTAAACGGCGCATTGTCATAGTAATCGAGCGAAACGGGCGAGCCTAAATCACTACCGAAGTCAAGACAGTCGTTAGCTGTAAATCCAACTGCTATCGACGTTGGCACTTGACCATCAGCTATATTTTTCCCATTCGCCTTTATGCTTATATCCATTGCACTTCCCACCTTACCAGAAGTCAATTTAGACACAACTTCCAGCTCAACCTTTCCGGTAGGCAGTTTTGTTTTCGATTTAATCTTTGTACGATCTATCTCAAACAGATTGTACTCATAATAAAGATAACCGTCCTTCACATAACAAGATATACCTCCGGAGAAACCTCCTAATGAATATAGAACACCTTCGGCATCTTTGGGAACGACAATCTCCATGTTTACGCTATTACTGAATGTACCTAACTTTGGTGCTGAAAACTCAGGCATACGATTTATTCTACCTATAAAATTCCATTCTCTGTATGGTGGCTTCGGAGCATCCTCAGGATGCAGAACCATTGACCACAAGCCTCCTCCAATAGGGAGATTTTTATACTTGGCAGATTCTGTCAAGAACATGCTCTTCATTTCTTCCAATTTCTCAGGGTTAGATTTTGCTAAATCATTAGCCTGACTCCAATCTTCGTCAATATTATACAGTTCCCATGTGTCATCCTGAGGATCCCAGTCTGCTGCTCCTGCAGGAAGACCCGGCAACCAAGGACTTCTTATACCAAATGCCGATGCAAACCAACCGTCGTAGTAAAGTCCGCGGCTTCCCATTATGTCGAAGAACTGTATCTTACGTGTTCCCTCTGCTTTTGGGTCGTCGAAAGTATAATCCATGCTCACGCCTTCGATTGGCATTTGCGAAAATCCGTTCACCACTTTAGGTTCTTGAATATCAAGAATGTCGTAAATTGTAGGAACAATATCTATAACATGGTGGAATTGTGGGCGTGGCGTGCCGTCATGCTTAATACCTTTTGGCCACGAAACTGCCAAAGGCTGACGAATTCCGCCGAAATGCGCAGCAATAAGTTTTGTCGATTTGTAGGGAGTAGAACCTGCCCATGCCCAACCTGCATTATACATATTGTCGGTCTTTGGCGAGCCTAAAGCGTCTAATCCGCCCAACTCATCTAAAGCATCAATATGTTGCTGTACGGTTGAAGTAATACCATTTTGTGCCAACAGCTCACTTATTGTCCCGTTTTGCCCTTCGGCTGATGAGCCATTGTCGCCCCAGATGTAGAATACAAGAGTATTATCCATCTTTCCTTGGCTTTCTATTTCGTCAAGAATTAAACCTACATTGTAATCAGTATGCTCGGCAAATCCTGCATAAACTTCCATTAATCTACTTTGGAAGGCTCTTTCCGACTCAGGTATCTCGTCCCAGCCCGTCATTGTTTTATCACGCTCTGTCAGTTGGGCATCTTGTGGTATCCAACCCAATTCTTTTTGTCTCTTGAAAGCTTCTTTGCGGTATTCGTCCCAACCGCCATCGAATTTACCTTTGTATTTATCAGCCCATTCTTTGGCTACATGGTGAGGACCATGAACTGCACCGGGTGCCCAATACATTAAGAAAGGTTTGTCTGGCGAAAAAGCCTGTTGCTCGCGCAACCACTTTATCGCATCTTCGGCAATATCTTCGGTAAGGTGATAATAATCATGCCCTTGTGTTGTTTTAGGATGTTCTACCTCAGTAGTGTTGCGAATCATGTGCGGTTCGTACTGAGATGCTTCTCCTGCAAGGAAACCATAAAAATACTCAAAGCCATAGCCTGTTGGCCAGAAATCGAATGGCCCTTTTGAAGTCGTTTGAGACGAAGGAGTATTGTGCCACTTTCCAAAGGCACTGGTGTTATAACCATAGTCTTTCAATACCTCAGCAACGGTAGCAGCAGTTTTTGGGATTTTCCCGCTAAAGCCGTCCCAATCGTTGGCAAATTCGGCTATCTGTCCGTTACTTACAGAAGTATGATTCCTACCTGTCAGCAATGCTGCACGCGTTGGCGAACACATCGAAGTAGAATGGAAACGATTGTAAGAAATACCCTTATTGGCAACCCTACTTAGGTTTGGCGTATTTATTGCTCCACCATAAGTCGAAGGTGTAGCCGGCCCGGCATCGTCAATAAGTACTATTAAAATATTCGGAGCATCTTTCGGAAGATGGCTCGGTTCTACCCTTTTGTTGTAGGTAGAAGTCTGCATAGTTAGCCCTGCCGTACTTGCCGACGGCGTGGGAGGGAAAGGCAGTATCTCTTGCGCCCTTGCTTGTCCGCCAAAGCTGACAAACAGCATCAGGATTAAAGATAAAAGCTGTAATTTTTTCATTTTATTGTTTGTTTGAATATCTATCATTAGTCCTAGCAACTACTTGGCTCCAGGCACGTAAGGGTCGGGAGCTCCGGGTGATATTGGCGGCTCAACTTTGAGAGACTTAATGTGCTCCTCAAGATAAACTCCGGCAGGCCAGCGTATCCAGCTCATGCTAAACCAATTGGAGGCATAAGAATTTTCTTCCTTCGGGTCAGTTCGCAAATCGTAAATCTGTGGGACACTAAATGTAGATACCGGATCTTTAAATCCGTCGGTAATCGATTTTCCTACAATCTTAAAATCCCTCCATTTAATCCCATAAAGGTCATTACCAACATAAATCATAACATGCTCTCGGTTCGACTTCTTTTGCTCGCCCGAGAAGAATGCTGTTTGATCAACTCCATCAATTACCCTGTCTTTGGGTACTTTTGCTCCTACAATTTTTGCAATGGTAGGGTATAAATCCATTTGGTGTACAATCTCATTACTTTTTGACCCTGCCGGGATATGCCCCGGCCAACGAACAATGAAAGGCACTCGCAATGAGCCTTCCTTTCCTGTATAATATGACCCTTCCCAAGGTCCGGCAAAGCTAGAATGTGGGAATGTCGGGTCAGGACCGTTATCGGAGGTGAAAACGAAAATCGTGTTGTCGGCAATTCCCAAACGCTCAACAGCGTCTTTCAAGCGTCCGACATAAACATCTGTTTGGTGCAAAACGTCGGCAAAATCGCCTGCTCCTGTCGAGCCTCTGAACTCAGGGTCGGGCAATGCAGGAACGTGCGGTTGCGTATAAGGAATATACAAGAAGAATGGTTTCTTTTCTGCTACCTTACGCTCCATATAGTCTATGGATTTTTCGGTGATTTCTCCGTCTATCAGCGTTCTTGCCTCAGTATCGTAGAGTTTCACCTTAGTAGGGGCTTCGCCACGCTTAGATTCCAATATCTCTGCTAAGTGTGCGGCAGGATGAGTATCTGGAACAAAACGGGTGTCATCTCCCCAAGTAGATTCGTCCGAAGAGTTGGGAATACCCCACCACTCATCAAAGCCTTGGTCGGTTGGAAAACGTCCATCGGTCTGTCCTAGATGCCATTTACCGAAAATCCCCGTCGCATAGCCGGCATCCGACAGCGATTCGGCAAGAGTATACTCCCATTGGGTTAAACCATACTCAGGGTTACTAACCGGAACTGCACCATTGCCGGTGCGAATAGCATAGCGCCCTGTCAAAAAAGCGGCACGAGAGGGCGTACACTGCGATTCAACATTGAAATTGAGCAATTGCATACCTTCGGCAGCAAGCCCGTCTATGTTGGGCGATGGTGCACCTCTCAGCACGCCACCTCCGTAAACACCCGGTTCTCCCCACCCGTAATTGTCCATCAAGATAAAAACAATATTTGGTTTTTCATTTGATTGCGCAAAAGCATTTGTAGGAGACAACAGTATCTGACATGCGCAACTTAAGATTGTTGTCAGAGACAAGAAAAGGCGGTGCAGGACTTGTTCTTTCATGATTCTTCTCTTTGTTTTCGTAAATTATATTGATAATCGTATTTTTACTGAACAAAGACCATCGCCACATTGTTCATAAATTATCAAAAAAAACACCTATTTTTTTTTGCAGAAAGCGAAGTTGTTTATATAAATTTATACATGTATGTTTGGAGAGAGAAAGATTGCGTAAATAGCATTGAATTATAAGAGCAAGTTATTGAAAAGAAATCGAAATCCGTAAGTCTATTGAGAGACGGCAGTTCCTCGCCAATTTTATTTTCCAATTCCTCTTTTGTCAGGATCTCAACTTTATAGGTATCAATATAGTCTTGAAAGGTCTTGTCTTTGTTGCGTATAGCACGTTTCAAAGAAGAGCACAACTTATCTTTCTTGTCTTCTTTTGCAAACGTCCCCTCTTCATCCATAAGCAGGATAGAATCGCTGACAAATGACCAATATTTGTCGCAGTCTTCGTCAAAATATGTTTTCACTACCGACAATGAGAACTCACTAGCTTCTTGTCTAAGTTTTTCCTGATTTGCGTTGTCTCTGGCATAAAGTCCAAGACCGGCTAACAACGCCGATAATGTTAGAATAAACCTCATGTTCTTTTTTAATGCTAAAATACAAAATTTACATGAGCGAGGAGAATAGTTGCAAGACCTTCTCTGCCAGTTTAATGTAGCCGGGTCTGCCACTCCACTCCGACAGCAAAATCTGCTCTGCGTCTTCTAGGTCGGCATTAAACTCTGATAATAAGTCTCCGGCCAGAGATGCGCCGTACACTATAGCATTGGTTTCGAAATTGAGGTCAAAACTGCGGATATCCAAATTTGCTGTTCCCACTATTGATACCAAGCCGTCGCACACCATGGTTTTTGCATGCACAAAGCCCTTGTTATATCTGTAAATCTCAACACCCGTTTCGAGCAATTCCTGATAATGAGATTGCGAGGCGAGGTTTACCGTCACAGAGTCTGAAACTCCAGGAATAAGCATCTTTACCCTTACACCACTGAGCGAAGCAATTTTGAGAGCGTCAATAAATGATTTGTCGGGAATGAAGTAGGGCGTTGTGATATTTATTTCTTCTCTTGCCAAGAGTATGAGTTGTACCATCGAGTACAGGATACTTGGGTAGTCGGAATCGGGACCGCTTGAGATTATCTGTGCAGAATGATTGCCAAAATCCTTGTTAAGATTTTCCAAGGGGAAGTATTCTTTTGAGAACTCGATGTTTTGATTGGCACAGAAATTCCAGTCGGACAGAAAGGTGTATTGCAGGTTGAGCGTTGCGGCACCGACTATTTTTACATGAGTGTCGCGCCAAAACAGCTTACTACTTGTCCGGTTTATATATTTGTCGGAGATATTTATTCCGCCTATAAATCCCGTAGTGCCGTCGACCACCACTATCTTCCTGTGGTTACGGTAGTTAATGCGATTGGCAAACCAAATCAAATTAATTTTGTAAAAAGGAAAGGCTTCCACACCTGCTGCCCTCAGTCGTCTAACAACATTTTTCCTTATGCTTTTGCTTCCATAGTCATCATAAATAAATCTGACCTTTACACCTTCTTGGGCTTTCGCTATTAGTATTTCGGCTATTTCATTGCCCACCTTGTCGTTTTCGTAGATATAATACTCAATGTGAATATGGTGCTTGGCAGCCTTGAGGCTAGCAATTAGTTCAGGGATTTTCTGCTCCCCGTTTACCAATAATTTTATGAAATTGCCAGAAGACAGCAAGTGCAAGTTCCTTGTCTCCAGAAATCTAGTAAGTGGAAAGAAGTCTGCAAATTCTGTTTTATGTTCTGATAGTACATCTTCTGTATAAGAAGATATTTTGGCATCTAGTTCCGGAAAGGTTTGTCTATTGATTTCTATTTTCTTGTTGTACAGTTTTCGCTTCCGATAGTTAAGCCCCACGAGGAGATAAAAAATTATCCCCAATACCGGCAATAGAATGACAAGCAGCATGTATGCCAATGACTTACTCGGAGTGCTCGAATCGAGAATAATTTTCAGGCAGATGATTATCACCACAACTGCATACAAGACCGAAAAAACAAGACTTCCAGACATATTCATTTTCTTTTCAGGACATTTATACTTCTCCAGAAATGTTGAGAACAATCACTTTATCAATCCAAGTGTATTAGCTCAACCTTTTTAGAAACTTCAAACCAACTCCTCTTTGCTACGACATTTTTTTTATCTTAAATGACATAAATATATTGAATATTCCTGAAATAAGGAAGGTCAACCCGGTCCAGATAGCAACGGACAATCCTGTAAAAAGAGGATGTCGAATAAGCATAAATGACACGATTACTCCCAACACTCCCATCACCATTGCACCTCCCCATCTTTCTCCAAGACTTTTTAGGTCAAGAGCAAAAGCGATAGTTCCGAACGAACGGATTAGAAATGTAAACCCAATGTACAGGGGCAAGGTTACAACAGTAAGTGCCGGATCGGAAATTAGCATTATTCCGATTAGGAATGTTACACTTCCAAGAATTAAAGTCCACCCCCAGTTGTGCATGTTTTTTCTGTTTGAAACAGCAAAAGCAACTTCCAACAAGCCAGTTACAAGCAGTGACACGCTAAAGAAAATTGCCAAGGCAAGGTATGCTTTGACCGGCGACACAATCGCCCAAATACCTATAACAGAGAGAACTACACCAGACATAAGGGTCAGATACCAACGTTTAGACGTTTTCGGAGTATTTACTAAATCATTCATATTACGAGTTTTATTAGATATAAAAAATCTTTTTCAAACTTATAACGAAATTAGTGCTTATTTTGTTCTATCAACATTCTTTCGGTTGGGAAATTGCAGAATCTATGCACCTCACCTTGATTCTTAGCTAAAATATTATCTTTGTTGTAGAATTAATTATCAACTTCTGAGAAAATGAATTACAGAAATGCACAAAGCAAAGATTTAGATAAAATTTATGGACTAATACGAGAGCTAGCGATAAACGAAGGTATGCTCGACAAAGTCGAGGTCAGCAAAGACGAATTGAACAAAATGCTCTTTGATGAGAGTCCACAAATGCATTGCCTTGTGGCAGAAGACAAAGATGTAGTTGGCATTGCCATCTACTACTACAAGCCATCTACATGGGCGGGGCAAATACTACATCTAGAGGATCTGGTGGTATCGTCTGACTTCAGAGGTAGTGGTATTGGGAAGACACTCTTTCTCAAACTTGCAAAAATTGCCAAGCAGCAAGAAGTCGGCAGAATGGAGTGGGATTTAGGTGTTGAGAATACAAAGGCTCGTGAATTTTACGAAAGCCAAGGGGCTACTGTTGCCGAGGAGTGGCGTCTTTGCAGGCTTTACAAAGACGCTTTGTCTAGTTTATAAGTTTCAAAATCATTCCGCAAAGGAGCGATGCTTGCAACTCTATTGTAATTAAGCCATTGTCCACACAGTCGAAAAATGAGTCTGATTAGAGTAAAAGAATTTCTAATATATTACTTATATTTGTACTCATTTTACCACAAGTATACAACAACATGACATCGACCGTTTGGCAAATTAAAGAAAATGGAGACCCAAACCAGATAAAACATCTGTCGGGTTCGCTGGGCGTCAACATGTCCTTGGCAAATATACTAACACAGAGAAATATAACAACTTCGCAAAATGCGAGGATTTTTTTTAACCCTAAGCTCAAAGACCTACACGACCCTTTCCTGATGAAGGACATGGACAAAGCTGTCGAACGTGTTGAAAGAGCCATAAACAATCAGGAAAAAATAATGATTTATGGGGATTACGATGTTGACGGAACAACCTCTGTTGCCATGGTATACTTGTTTCTCAAAAAGTATATAGCCGACATCGAATACTACATTCCCGACAGGTATTCAGAGGGTTACGGAATATCGCTAAAGAGCATTGACTATGCTGCTGAGAAAGGAATAACTCTTATTATAGCACTTGATTGCGGCATAAAAGCAATAAATAAAATCGACAAAGCTAATGAACTAGGGGTCGATTTTATTATTTGCGACCATCATAATCCAGACGACGAAATACCCAAAGCTGTAGCAGTCCTGGACCCCAAAAGACCTGATTGCAACTATCCATTTAAGGAATTGTCTGGCTGTGGCGTGGGATTCAAACTGCTGCAAGCAATATCAATAAAACGAAAAATCCACTACCGAGAGGTACTAAGCCTTTTGGATTTGTTAGTAGTAAGCATTGCTGCCGATATTGTTCCTATCGTTGATGAAAACCGAATATTCACATATCACGGTCTGCGAAAGTTAAATACCGACCCATGTATGGGACTTAAAACCATCATAGAAAATTCCAAAATGACAGGCGAGATAACTGTAAACGATATTGTTTTCAAGATTGGTCCTCGTCTTAATGCTTCCGGGAGAATAGAGCATGGCAAAAAGTCCGTAAAAATACTTGTAGCAGACGATTCGGACAGATCTACAGCCCTAGGCGAAGAAATAGACTCCTTCAATGAAATACGAAAAACTTTAGATAGAGATATCACCCAATATGCGCTAGACTACGTAAATAGCAACCCGGATCTGGTAAACAAAAACTCGACTGTTCTCTACAACAGAGATTGGCACAAGGGCGTTGTAGGGATTGTCGCATCTCGTCTTACAGAGCATTACAACAGACCGACAATTATACTAACAGAGTCGAACGGGCTAGCAACAGGTTCTGCCAGGTCAGTGGGCGAGTTCGATCTATATGAAGCTATAAGTAGCTGCAGTTATTTGCTAGAATCTTATGGAGGACACAAACATGCAGCCGGACTGACAATGAAAATAGAGAATGTCCAAAAATTCACCGAAAAATTTGAATACCTTGTCGAGAACTCATCACATAAGATAAATCAAGACACGGTTATAGACGTAGACACAAAATTACAGCTCTCAGATATTACCCCCGTATTCTATCGCTCCCTTAAAAGATTTGCACCATTTGGGCCTGGCAATATGAAACCTACATTTGTTACCGAGAGCCTACTCGACGGAGGCTCTAGCCGACTTGTAGGAAAGGAAGGCGACCTGAAGCACATAAAGCTAGACTTACTAGACCCTTACTCGGGCGTAAGACTACCTGCTATTGCTTTCAATCAGGCAGAACATTTCCCCGAAATAGCGGCAGGATTGCCTTTTGACATTTGCTACCAGATTTTTGAAAACGAATACAGAGGACGTGTATCACTACAGCTGTTCATCAAAGACATCAAAGTAAGAGGAGACTTTTAGCAAAAAAAATACAAGCCCAAATCTATCTTGTCTAAATACACATTGCCCTTTCATGGCGTTGCAATGCTACACAAAAATCCCCACCGTGTGAAATCACAGTGGGGACAATAAATATAAAAATCTAAATTATCTTCAGAACTTATATGTAATACCAAGCCTTCCGCCCGACACATAATTTCCGCCGCCAAACTCAAGATTCAGACCAAAACGATCTGTGAAGAAATAACGACCTCCTACTTGTCCGCTAAAGTAAAGACCTGAGCCCTCTCTACCAGAATAGGGAATGCTAGCCCCCGCCCCGTTATACCTAGAATTGAATATGGTGTATCCCAGCGACACGCCTGCATAAAAATCAAAACGAGACGGGATGTTCAATAACTCATTAAAGTGGTAATTCCCAATAGCAGCAATGGTTGTATAGTTATACTTCCACGATACTCCCCCATAAGTATCCTTATCGCTACGAAAGGACAACAATCCACCAAGCGAGATATTATCCCAAACACCAAACTCTACACCACCATATACAGGCAGACCACTATTCGAAAAACCAAAACCCGCATTCAACTGCACCTCACCCGGTTCTATCGGAGCTTGCGCATAACTCATTGTCCCAACAAGTACAAATATCAATACTAACAAATGTCTTTTCATTCTTTTTTTATTTTTAATAATTGCCAAATATAAAAGAATAGCTAAATACAACCCTTTAATAAAAGTCCATATCTTTTACAAACTATCAACAATAGGACTAGCAATAGAAGTATCGCAATGATAATAAGCACAATACAAAAAAAACATCGCACATAGAAACATCAACATGGCACAGAGTGCCTGAGGTATTCTCATTTCCAGACCACAAGACCACAGTAACAAGCCGCCTACAAATCCGAAGATAAAAGGATTCTATCACTATCCAAAATCTCAAAGACCAACGGTTATGCAAAATAATCGTTATATTTGCGTGTTGTAAAATTAGCGATATGCCTCATGCTTAATCATAAGGCATATCCAAAACACAAAGAACACCATGAGCAGAAAGTTTGAGGAGTACAAGCAACTTGACTTACAAGAAGTTGACAAGAGAATAATAAAATACTGGGATAAGATACAGGCATTTGAAAAGAGTCTTCAAGACCGTAAGGATGCTCCTTCTTTTATATTCTACGAGGGACCACCCTCGGCAAACGGAATGCCGGGTATTCATCACGTACTCGCACGCGCCATCAAGGATTTGTTTGGCAGATACAAGACGATGAAAGGTTTTCATGTAGGCAGAAAAGCAGGCTGGGACACACACGGACTGCCGGTGGAGCTGGCGGTAGAGAAGCTGCTTAACATAACAAAGGATGATATCGGCGACAAAGTAAGCGTAGAAGAATACAACGCCGCCTGCCGAAAGGAAGTGATGAAATATACTAGCGAGTGGGAAGAGCTCACCCGCAAAATGGGCTATTGGGTGGATATGGACAATCCTTATATCACCTACGACAGTAAGTATATAGAGACACTTTGGTGGTTGCTGAAAGAGATGTACAAAAAAGACTTGCTGTACAAAGGCTATACAATTCAGCCCTACTCTCCTGCCGCAGGAACGGGACTTAGCTCGCACGAGCTTAATCAACCGGGGTGCTATCGAGATGTTAAGGACACAACGGCAGTAGCCCAATTCAATGTGGTAAAAAATGAGAAGTCGCAGATGCTATTCGACGATGCACACGGCGATGTACATCTTTTGGCATGGACGACCACCCCTTGGACACTGCCTTCTAACACCGCATTAGCAGTGGGTAGTAATATTGAATACGTTAAGGTAAAATCGTACAATAAATATTCGGGCAAGCCTATCACCGTAGTACTTGCCAAGGAACTAGTAAGCAAACACTTCGACGAGAAAGCGGCAGAACTAACACTTTCGGATTACAAGGAAGGCGACAAACATATACCCTTTGAGATATGTGAGAGCTACCAGGGCAGCGAGCTTTGTGGCATCAGCTACGAGCAGCTTTTAGACTGGGTGAAGCCCGAAGGAGATGCTTTCAGAGTTATTTCGGGAGACTTTGTAACTACCTCCGATGGTACGGGTATAGTTCATATTGCGCCTACCTTTGGTGCAGACGACAACAGAGTGGCAAAACAGAACGACATTTCTCCACTTGTCATCGTCGACAAGGAGGAACGTACACAACCGCTTGTCAACAAAAAGGGCTTTTTCTATGGCATTGACGAAATGTCTGCAACCTTCGTAAAATCTAATGTTAATATAGATACGTATTCACCTTTTGCAGGCAAAGCGGTGAAGAATGACTATGACTCTAGTCTCGGCAAAGAAGACTTGCCGCTTGACGTTGATATAACAGTATATTTAAAACAGAACGACCTGCTGTTTAAGTCTGAGAAATATGTCCATAGCTATCCGCATTGCTGGCGAACCGATAAACCGGTGCTGTACTATCCTTTGGACTCGTGGTTTATAAAAACTCCTGCCATACAAGACAGGCTGATAGAGTTAAACAACACTATCAACTGGAAGCCTGAATCTACTGGGACAGGTCGTTTTGGCAATTGGCTGAGTAACTTGGTAGACTGGAATTTGAGTCGTTCGCGTTATTGGGGTACTCCCTTGCCGATATGGCGCACAGAAGACGGCAAGGAAGAAATATGTATAGGTTCGTATGAGGAGTTGATTAGTGAAATAGAAAAGTCGATATCCAAAGGATATATGCAGAGCAATCCGTATGCAGGGTTCAAGGCAGGCGACAACAGCAGTGAGAATTATTTGAACATCGACCCGCACCGCCCAAAGGTAGACGACATAATACTGGTGTCCGAATCGGGAGAAAAGATGTATAGAGAGAGCGACCTTATTGATGTTTGGTTTGACTCAGGAGCAATGCCTTACGCACAGCAACACTACCCTTTTGAGAATCAGGAGGCATTTGCCGACAACTTCCCTGCGGATTTCATTTCGGAGGGAGTAGATCAGACGCGCGGATGGTTTTTCACTCTACACGTTATAGCAACGGCAATTAACGACTCTGTGGCATTTAAAAATATCATATCTACGGGTTTGATTCAGGATAAAAATGGCAACAAGATGTCCAAAAGGCTAAACAATGCTGTTGACCCTTTTCAGACTATCGACAAGTATGGAGCCGATCCATTGAGGTGGTATATGATGAGTAACTCTCAGCCATGGGACAACCTCAAATTTAACATTGATGGGGTTGAGGAAGTACGCCGCAAGTTTTTCGGCACGCTCTACAATACTTACAACTTCTTTGCCCTGTACGCCAATGTTGATAGGTTCACAGGTGATGAAGCGGAGGTGTCCGCAGAAAAGCAAACAGAGCTTGACAAATGGATACTCTCGCTATTGAACAGCCTTGTTAAAAAGGTCGACGAAAGTTTCGACAGCTACGAGCCTACCCGAGCCGCACGGGCGATAGAGGAGTTTGTATCTGAGAATTTAAGCAACTGGTATGTACGATTGAACCGCAAGCGTTTTTGGGGAGGTGAACTTGACGACAATAAGATACTTGCCTATCAGACACTCTACAAATGTCTACTCACTGTATCTAAACTGATGGCTCCCATTGCTCCTTTTTATGCGGAACGTTTGTATCAGGATTTGGTAGACACTAGCAAGACAGGAGTCTGCAAGAGCGTCCACTTATGTGATTTTCCAAAAGCCGACGACACACTCATAAATACGGAGCTCGAGGAGAAGATGGATATGGCACAACGTGCATCGTCGATGATACTTGCATTGAGACGCAAGGAAAAAATCAAAGTGCGTCAGCCACTGTCGGGTATAATTGTACCAGTATTGAACGAACATTTTAGAGATGTATTCGAGTCCATTCAAGATATAGTGCTGTCAGAAGTAAACATCAAATCTGTAAAATTCATCACTCCTGAGGATCAACTCATTCAGAAAGGTATAAAACCGAACTTCAAGACCTTAGGTCCGAAATATGGCAAGCTGATGAAGCAAATTGCAGGAGAGCTGTCAAAGTTTAGCCAAGACCAAATAAACGAGATAGAAAAGAATGAGCTTTATACACTGACGATAAACGGAGAACAGGTTCAATTGAGCATTGAGGATGTAGAAATTAAGACCGAAGACATTCCGGGTTGGCTTGTTGCCACAGAAGGAAATCTAACAATAGCTCTAAACATTGAAATTACCAAAGAGCTAAAAGAAGAAGGAATAGCGAGGGAGTTTGTAAATAAAATTCAGAACCTCCGAAAGGATTCGGGTTTTGAAGTTACCGACAGGATTGACATCTCTATCAGCGACAATACTTACTACAAGGAAGCTATAGAGCATCACAGAGAATACATAAATACACAGACTCTTGCCAATAGCTTGCAGCTTATTCCAAGCTCAGACCTAACACAATACGAAGAGGTAGAAATAGACAGCGACGTATTTGCAAAAATAAAAATAAAGAAGTCGTAATTTTTACTTAACTTTACGGACTTAAAAAACACATCATGACAGAAAAGCTAAGATATTCAGATGCAGAGCTAGCTGAATTTAAGGAGTTAATCCTCAAAAAGCTAGAGAATGCAAAAGCAGACTACGCAATGTACAAAAGTGCATTTACCATGTCAGACAGCAACGATACTTCCGACACTTCACCCACGCTGAAATCTTTAGAAGACAGCTCCGGAACGCTTTCGAAGGAGGAAGCTGGCAAGCTCGCCATGAGGCAACAGAAATTCATACAGCATCTTCAAGCAGCCTTGGTACGCATTGAAAACAAGACTTACGGCATCTGTAGAAAAACAAATAAATTAATATCAAAAGCTCGTTTAATGGCAGTTCCACATGCCACACTGAGCATCGAGGCAAAGAACGAAGAAAATAGATGAGAAACAAAAAAGGGCTAATAGCAATATTTCTAATCTTGCTAATACTCATATTAGACCAATGGCTTAAGATATGGATAAAGACCAACATGTCCTTAGGTCAATCCATACCAGTAAGTGGCGATTGGTTCTATATATACTTTCAGGAAAATCCGGGCATGGCATTTGGAACGGAATTTTTCAACAAGTTATTTCTGACACTTTTTAGGATAGCAGCCTCAGTGGCAATAGCTATATATATTGGAAAACTAACAAAGAGGGACACTCCCTTAGGACTGCTACTGTGTATCTCTGCCATTTTTGCAGGTGCACTAGGCAATACCATCGACTGCGTGTTCTACGGTAAATATTTCACCGACAGCTACGGACAGGTTGCTCAATTTGTATCAGACGGCAGTGGATATGCCCCATGGTTTTACGGACATGTGGTGGATATGTTTTATTTTCCGATGATAGAAACTACCCTTCCCGACTGGCTGCCGATATGGGGAGGAAAGGATTTTGTATTCTTCCGTTATATTTTCAACATTGCCGACAGCTCTGTGTTTATGGGTAGCCTTTGCTTCCTATTATTTTACAGAAATTATTTCTCGAAAAACAACAATCCTCAACAGACACTGAGAGACAGTTCGGAAGAAGCACATCCCGAAACATTGCAATAGGTACCGTTTCCTATACTATCAATAACTCTCGGAACTATTAGGGAAATCGCCCGTCTTTACAGCCTTTATGTATTCTTGCGTAGCATTTGCTATTTGCTCTCCTACATTTGCAAATCTGCGTAAAAACTTTGGGTTAAACCCTTGGGTCAACCCGATCATATCGTATGAAACGAGAACTTGCCCATCGTTATGCACTCCTGCACCAATCCCGATTGTAGGAATTGATATACTTTCGGTAACCACTTTTGCAACATCAGCAGGAACTTTTTCGAGAACGACAGAGAAACAACCAGCTTGCTCTAGGATTTTTGCATCGCTAATCAGTTTCTTGGCATCGTTTTCAGATTTTGCCTGTATTTTGTATCCCCCAAAATTATTGACCGACTGCGGAGTAAGCCCCAAGTGTCCCATCACGGGAATACCGGCATCCACAATCCTGCGGATTGTTTCGGCAATATGTTCGCCACCTTCGAGTTTCACCGCTTCTCCGGCTTCAGCTTTCAACATCTTAACAGCATTATCTACGGCAGTGTCAGAGCTAGCCTGATATGAGCCAAAAGGTAAATCGATAACAACAAGAGCTTGTTTTACGCTACGCATCACACTTTGTCCGTGATATATCAGATGTTCGACAGTGATAGGAAGTGTGGAGGCATAGCCTGCCACCACATTAGCTGCGGAGTCTCCGACAAGCAGAACATCAATACCCGCAGCATCCATAATAGAAGCCATTGTGAAATCGTAGGCAGTAAGCATGCTAATCTTCTCTAGCCCTTTCATGGCTCTTATCGTAACAGCTGTTTTCTTCTTTATCTCGTTATGTACAGACATACCAAATCAATTTATAATTTTTGGCAAAGATAAAACACAAAAAAAAGAAAACCATGATTTTAACATCACTTGTGTATAAAATTATCTACGTTGTTTTACTCATAGCCTATATATTTGCATTATGATTATAAAAGAAGACAGCATCCAGCACAAAGGAATGAGACACAGACTAGTGCAAGAGCTCATTAAGAAAGGCATACAATCACAATCTGTATTGAATGCTATTGCCAAAGTACCCCGCCACCTATTTCTCGACAGTGCTTTTATAAAACACGCATACGTGGACAAGCCTTTTTCCATAGGCGATGGACAAACCATATCACAGCCATATACCGTTGCATTCCAAAGTCAACTATTGGATACAAAACCCGGCATTAGGGTGTTGGAAGTTGGTACCGGCTCAGGCTATCAAGCTGCAATATTACTCGAACTTGGAGTAAGACTCTATTCCATAGAGCGAATAAAAAACCTCCACTTGAAATCGCGACAAACTCTTAACAGCATAGGTTACAACACCTTCTTTATTTGGGGAGATGGTTACAAGGGCTTACCCCAATTTGCTCCTTTTGACAGAATTTTAATAACAGCAGGCGCAAACGAAGTGCCTCAGGAACTACTATCGCAGCTGGCAATAGGAGGCAAGATGGTATTACCAGTAGGCGATGGCTCGACACAAGAGATGCTTTTAATCGAAAAACTATCTGAAACCGAGTATTCACAAAGTCGCCATGGTACATTCAGTTTTGTACCCATGCTATTGGGGAAGAAGTAAAATTGCGACTCAAATAAAATTAATCGCATTTGCTCTTTTAATGAATAACAATTAGTTATATCTTTGTTGACTAAGCTTATCAGAACTAAATTCTTAATGATATTGCAACCTAATTTCAAAAATAAACAAATGAAAAAACTTTTTTTTAGTCTTTTGCTTCTTATATTCAGCTTGTCGCTACATGCGTCAGAAACCTTAATGCTCCGCCAGCCCACAATCAGCTCATCGCACATAGTTTACTCCTATGGTGGCGACTTGTGGATAAGCGACCTTAGTGGCAATCAAACAATGCGCCTTACGAGCACAGCGGCAATTGAAAGCAATCCTCACTTCTCTCCCGATGGGAAAACCATTGCTTTTAACTCTAACCGCTCGGGCGTTACATCTATTTACACCTTGCCCATCGAGGGTGGCACGCCAACTCGTCTGACATGGTATCCTTCATCTGCACTGGCACGAGGCTGGACATCCGACGGCAAAAATATTCTTTACTCCTCACAACGAGAAACAGCACCTGCAGCATATTCCAGACTATGGACAGTCTCTAAAGATGGAGGAGCACCTACGCTCCTCACCCAACAATGGGGCTTTGGAGGCAGCTTCTCGCCCGACGGCAAACAGATAGTAATAGAACCTGTATCTCGGTGGGACTCAGAATGGAGAGCCTACAGAGGAGGTCAAAACACACCTTTGGTAATACTGAACCTCAGCACTTTCGAGGAAGAGCTGCTCCCAAACAATCACGAGACTGATATCAGACCCGTGTGGCTTGATGACAAGATTTATTTTCTGTCTGACCGTGATTTAGTTAGCAATATCTGGAGCTACGACATTAAGACGAAGACCTTAGAACAGCTGACACACTACAAAGGGGCTGATATTAAGAGCCTAGGAGGATGTGCCAAGCAATTAGTTTTCGCCCGAGAAGGCTCATTGCACCTAATGCAACTACCCTCGGGAAAGGTGAATAAACTAAAAATTGAAATAAAAGGCGACTTCCCCTGGGCAGAGACACAATGGGAAGACGTAAGCCGATCAATAAGTTCTGCATCACTATCACCTACTGGCAAGCGAGCTATTTTCGAGGCACGTGGCGAAATTTTCACCGTACCACAAGAACACGGCGACACTCGCAACATAACTAAAACATCGGGCGAGGCAGACCGCGCTCCGATATGGTCGCCACTAGGAGACAAAATCGCATGGTTCTCTGACAAGGGAGGCAATGGATACTCCTTGTTGATAGGCAGTCAGGATGGATTATCTGAACCAGAAAGCATTAGTATCGGCGAGTCTAAGATGGCATGGGAACCATGTTGGTCTCCAGATGGTAAATATATTGCTTTTAACGATGATGATGTCCGCATCCGAGTAGTTGACATTAAAGCAAAGACAATAAAAACCATAGATATTGGCGAGAACAATCTAGAAAGAGGGAGAATGGGGTTAACGTGGTCTCCCGACTCTAAGTGGCTAGCATACAGCAAGTCAGCAGCTAACAAATTTCGTCAGATAACAATTTGGTCTCTTGATGACAACAGTATCCACAAGATTACCAATACCTTTGCCGATGCTTTTTCCCCAGCATGGGATCTTGACAAGAAGCATCTTTATTTTCTGGCAAGCACAGACCTTGCCTTAGCTTCTGGCTGGGCAAATACCAGTTCGATGGCATCAAGTGCATACTATAGCGTTTATGTTGTCAATCTTAAAGAAAACGAGACATCTCCATTTGTACTTAGAAGCGACGAAGAAGCTATAAAGGCTAAAGACAAGCCGGCAAGCAAGAAACAAGAAAAAACATCCGACAAAAAAACAGGTAGTAAAAAAGCGGAGTCAGGCAAATCGGCCGAAACAGAGGCTAAGAAAGAAGCTCCTAAGAGTATCGATTTTGACGACATCGACCGACGGATAATACCGCTAAACATGCCTAAAAGCAGATATCGTGGCATATTGGCAGGACCAGCCGGCAACATCTTTACTCTTGCGGCTGCCGGCTCGGGCTACACCATGCAAAAATACACCTTAAAAACAAGAAAAGCTGCACCTTATGCCAGCGGAGTAAAAAGTCCATCCATTAGTGCCGACGGGAAGAGTATACTTGGCATGGTTGGCTCGACATGGCAGATAATGAATGCAGCAGCTCCGTCAAACAAGGGAAGCAAGATACTAAAGACTAAGCTAAACATGAAACTTGATAGAAGTCAAGAATGGGAACAAATTTTTGAAGAAGCATGGCGCTATCAGCGTGATTATTTTTATGACCCAAACATGCACGGCAGAGACTGGGATAAAGTTTACAAACGCTACAAGCCTTTGTTGCCTTACGTCAAGCACAGAGCAGACTTATCAGTATTGCTCGACCAAATGAATGGAGAACTTTCTGTAGGGCACAGCTTTGTATCGGGTGGCGATTATCCATCTACCGAAAGCAATAAGGTCGGCATATTAGGAGCAGACTTAGTTCCCGAAGATGGATATTGGAAAATAGCTCGCATTTATACAACTGAAAGCTGGAATCCTGGGTTATCAAGTCCGCTAGACGAGCCCGGACTAAAAGTAAAAGAAGGTTATTACTTAGTAGGAATTAATGGTCAAGAGCTTACCGCAACTGACAATCCGTATGAATTTTTGGACGGGACACTAGGAGTACAGACTCTTCTGCACGTCTCCGAAAAACCAAATTTTAATTCGGCTCACAAAATCAGCGTGAAACCAAATTCTAGCAGTTTGGATTTAGCATTAAGACAACGTGCGTGGGTAGAAGATAACCGACGCAAGGTTGATGAACTATCGGATGGCAAACTTGCCTACATTTGGGTTCCCAATACAACTCATCCCGGCTTTGTGTCGTTCAACCGCTACTACTTTGCGCAGCAAGACAAACAAGGAGCAGTTATAGACGAACGTTTTAATGGTGGTGGGTTATTGGACGACTATATGGTTGACTTGATGACTCGTAATATGCGCGCAGCCCTTACCAACGAAGTCCCCAATGGCAAACCGATGGTAATCCCTGCCGGAATATTAGGACCTAAGGTCTTACTTATCAACGAGAAAGCAGGCTCTGGCGGTGATTTCTTTCCGTGGATATTCCGTCAGCAGAATGTTGGAACCCTAATTGGCAAGACGACATGGGGAGGCTTAGTAAAATCGTCAACTCATTACAAATTTATTGATGGAGGCTATATGACAGCACCCGACAACGCCGTTTTTGACCCTGACAAAAATGAATGGGTCGGCGAGAACAAAGGCATAGCACCCGACATAGAAGTAAGGCAGGATGCCAAGTCTTTGGAAGCGGGTCGAGACCCACAACTAGAGCGCGCTGTAAAGGAACTTATGAAAGACATCAAAGACAAGGATGTAAAAGATATTACGCCTCCACCATTTCCTAAACCTGCATTAGGAAAATAAAATCAAAAAAGCTGACCTCATAGGTCAGCTTTTTTTACTTATTCCCCAAAAAATCTTATATTGCGATAAATAACTATCGCATGACAAATTACAAAGTAAACTTTGAAAGAGCAAATCTGGGCAATAATATCAATGCAGTACATATAGTGCTGCCAAGTATGATAAATGGCGAAAAATGGTACTGGATAATTGATACAGGAGCATCAAACTCGACTGTTAACAGAGACTATTCGCAATTATTTTCTGAAATCACACCCATACAGGAACAACTTGTCACAGCATCGGAGTTTATTGAGGATGGCACATTGGAATCGGCAGTAATTAGTACGGTTGACTTTGGCAGTTTTGCAGTAAAAGATTTATCAGTAGTTTTAATTGATATCAATCATATTTGCAATATCTTTGAAAAAGAATTAGATATAAAAGTTTGCGGCCTTTTAGGAGCAGACTTTTTGTTCCGACATAAAGTTAAGATGGATTTTGAGAGCATGGATATGGAGCTGACAATTAGCTAATTTTCGTTTCACCAATAAAAATACAGAATCATGGGCAAGAGTAGGATATTTGAAATAGACAACGAACTGCGTCGCTTTGAGTGGTTTGTAAGTGCGTGGAATAATTCCTCGGACATAAAAGAGTTGATGTTGACCCAAGATTTGGGAAATAGTCTGAGCAATTTTGCCAACGGGCATCTTTGGTATGGACTGCACGAAACGGCAGAAGGCTGGGTAATCAGAGATTGGGCACCTAATGCTACGGCAATTTACCTCATCGGCACGTTTAACGACTGGACAGCAAGCGAAGAATATAAGCTGGAATATATCGACAGCGAGTCGTGGGAGTTGAAATTACCCAAAGAAGCCTTGAAACACGGCGACCTATATGCTTTTGAGATGCATTGGCACGGTGGAGGCTACGGCAAGCGTATCCCTGCATGGGCACAAAGGGTCGTGCAGGACGATGAAACAAAAATCTTCAATGCCCAAGTTTGGAATCCGTCGGAGAAATATACTTGGCAAAACGAGAACTTCAAACGAAAAGAACAATCACTTTTTATCTACGAAGCCCACATAGGCATGTCGGGAGAGGAAGAGCGAGTACACACCTACGATGAATTTAGGGAGAATATCCTGCCCCGAGTAATAAAAGACGGTTATAATGCCATTCAGCTAATGGCAATAATGGAACATCCCTATTACGGAAGTTTTGGCTACCATGTATCTAGCTTTTTTGCTCCATCCTCACGTTTTGGCACACCCGACCAACTGAAGGCCTTGATAGACGAGGCTCACAGTCGGGGTATTACAGTAATAATGGACATTGTACATTCTCATGCTGTCAAAAATCAGGTGGAAGGTTTGGGAGCATACGACGGCACTAAACATCAGTTTTTTCATGGAGGCGACAGGGGCGACCATCACCAATGGGATTCGCTATGTTTCGATTACAATAAAAATCAGGTGATACACTTTCTGCTATCGAATATCAAATATTGGCTGACAGAATTTAAGTTCGACGGATTCCGCTTCGACGGAGTTACGAGTATGCTTTACCTCGACCATGGGCTGGGCATGGATTTTGGCAGCTATGAGAGCTACTTCAATCAGAATCTGGATATAGATGCAATAGTATATTTTCAGCTTGCCAATAAGCTAATGAAGGAGCTAAACCCTGAGTCCATAAGCATTGCCGAGGAGGTAAGTGCACTTCCGGGTCTGACAATAGCTGCAGAGGACGGAGGAGTTGGTTTCGACTACCGCATGGCAATGGGGATTCCCGATTACTGGATAAAACTCCTGAAACACAAAAGCGACGAGCAATGGAATATGGGTCAGATATTCGGTGAATTGGTGTCTTGCAGGATAGGCGAAAAGCTGGTTAGCTATGTAGAGTCGCACGATCAAGCCTTGGTTGGCGACAAGACGACCTTTTTCCGTATGGTAGACAAAGAGATTTACTATGCAATGCGCAAAGACCAAGAGAACCTACTGATAGAGAGAGGCATTGCTTTACACAAGATGCTGCGTCTGATAACAGCATCGACAGCACGAGGAGCATATCTCAATTTCATGGGCAATGAGTTTGGACATCCGGAGTGGGTAGATTTTCCACGCGACGGCAATGGCTGGTCGTACAAGCATGCACGCAGGATATGGAGCATATCAGAAAACCCTGAATTGCGCTTTGAATACTTATTGAAATTTGACAATGCGATGATATCTTTTCTCAGAAAAAGGGATATGCTTGCAGAGTTTGAAATTAATTGGGAATTTGGACATGAGACCGACCAAATCATGGTTATCAGTCGAGGTTTGTCGTTGTTTATATTTAATTTCAGTCCTAATAATTCATACCCCGATTATGGAATCTATGC
>JBKECW010000110.1:0-3421 GCA_047975005.1 Bacteroidales bacterium
TCGTCGAATGTTATGGTGCTACCGCTGCGGGTGGTGATGCTTTTTGTTTTGTTGTTGTCGCTGCCACCAGAGGCAGTAGTGCCGTTGAAAAGGCTGCCAAGCACAAAAGGGCGGTTTGGGTTGTCGTGCCTAAAACCCACCAGAACAATATCGTCGACTTCGGGCACAAACACAAGACCACGGTTTTTGGGTACTTTGTCGCTTTTTCCGGCATTGGGAGTCATCACCCTGAGCCATTGAGTTTTTTCGCTGCCCTGCCAGTTCATCTTCACTCGCACCCTGCCCTGATTTTTGGGGTCTTTGTTGTCTACCACCACGGCACTTTGGGTTTGCGCTATGGGATATTCCGCGTCGGGAGCAGGAAGGCTGGGAACACTGGAGGGTATGCCCTCGAAAGAGTTCTCATAGCTGTCTCCCTCGCCTGCTTGATGTACTATAGATGTGATGAAATATAATCCCAAGTTCTTTTCCACAGGTACGGGATCAATGCCTCCGCCAATCAGAGAGGTGCGCAGGTCTACCACTCCTCCAATTTTGACATTACTGTTGTAGCTGCTGCCGCTTACTACGTACGACTGCGAGGCTTGTGCCTGCTGCTCTTTTTTAAGCACTTCTCCAAGCTCAAAGCGGTTACCCACGCGTGGGGCTATGAAATGAACTGCTCCTTCGGGAAATAAAGACATGGTAGCGTTGAATGCAGTCTGCCCCAAGTCGCCAAGTCCGCCGGAGCTGTTGGGCGATGAAGAGTCAAGATTGTCGTTTCCTGCTGCATTATACGAAAAGCCTTTGCTGGGTCGAGCTGTGATATTCATATTTAGATCAAGCTGCTGAAGGTCGTATCCGTAAATCAGCTTTATGGGTGTGGGTAGCGAGCCGGGCTTGCCGAATTTCAGCTTTTCGCCGTCGTAGTATAGCCATTCGCCATACTGCTTTGCTAAGCGACGGATAAACTGAAAATTGCTTTCCATATATTGACATTCGTAGGATGGTGTTGACGTATACTCGGGTTTGACATCTGCTGTAACACCAGATGAGCCTATTGCATCATTTACAATTGTCGCCAATCCTTTGTCGCACCACGACCGCAAGTGTGCTCCGTTTTCCAATTTATAAGTACTTGAAAATCCCGATATATGAATGCTACCGTTGCTACCGCCACTGCGTTTTAAGGCTACGCTTGTAACCACTCCGTAAAAGGTTTGACTGTCGAAACTGATGCTGATATTTTTGCCTATCCATGCCTTACTAGAGGTAGGCTCGTAGGCATCAATAGCTTCTGCGGCTTCGAGGTCGATAATAATATTGAAATGATGATGCTTGTTAATTTCTTGTACCAAGTTTACTCCCGTAAAGCTGACGGGGTTTCCGTCGATACTTACTTTTGTTATTACTGCTTTCATATTTTCTTTTGTTTTTGATGTTCAGCATATATTTTCTATCTTGTTTATTTTTTAATCTTGACAAGCAAGTTTTAGCCTACTCTCAGAAGTTCGAAATAAACTTCTGTCTATCAAAACTCTCTATCATATTCTTTTCTATTAGCAACTGAGTGTCATTTGGATTTTCTTTTAAAGAGTTATTTATTCTAGCTAAAGATTTCTCTTTTCCCTCCAACAGCAATAAGACAAAGTTCATATTTACTTCATCTTTTGCACTAGACGGTAATGTTTTAACATAAACCTGATAAGCATTGTAGGCTTCTTTATACTTTTGGTCGGCTTGTTCTTGTTTACCTTGTTTCTCATATATTAATCCTATACCAAATATAGCCTCAGGATAGTTTTTCCATCTTAGAGCTTCTTCTAGTTCCCTAATAGCATTATTATATTGCCCGCGTACTCTGTATGCTATTGATTTGTTTACATAAGCCAGATAGAAACTACTGTCTTGCTTTATTACCATATCTAATTTAATTATAGCATCATTTAGTAGTCTATCTTTCTCTACGGAGTCAGAAGTAAATATTTGAGCTTTTTGCAATAACTCTACTGCATCATGGTTTAGTTGAATAATCTTGGTGTTACTTGAATCGGTATAAAATAGTAGTTCATTTATATCTGCTTCTCTCTGAATAGAGTTCTCTTTTGAAGTTATAATCTGATAGTGTTCCTCCTGATTACTAGACGTTTTACTACAAGAGAAACAAGCTATGAATATTAATATTATTTGTCTCATTATTTGAATTCTAAGTCTGATAAATCAATATCTTTTAATTGCCATGTGGCAGCCCTAGATGAACTTATTTGCATTTCATAACTGCCAGGTATGGCAGCGACAAATCCATACCCGGTATTGCAGATATATCCAATTTTAAACCGAAGGTATATCTTGTCATTAGCATCTGGGAGCTCAAAAACTGCAACGCCTATATGTTGCATAAATGGACTACTAATGCACGAAGCATTATCTTTTTTTAGATATAATGTACGTTCAACATCTTTACCAACTATAACATCGACACTACCTGAGAACATTATGCTTCCATTTATTGAGGCTGTTGTATGTCCAGCAGCCGAAACATAAGCATAATATTTCCCATTATCATAGTATAATTTTACTTCTCCTTTTACATTGAAAGAGCCAAGTAGACCAAAATTTTCTGCTAACACATACCTGAAATAAAGTTTTTTATACGAATGATAAGACTCTTCATAATAATATTCAACAGGCTCGGAGTTGTTAATAAGAACTTTAGTATTGTCTTGAACACATGCAAATCTCTCCAAAAATATCGTATTGTTCCTGATGTCAGGCGGTTGAGAACCTCTTTTCCTTTCCTCTTTTTGGTATTCTGGTATTGTACTAAAAATATTCATATCTATATATTCTGAATGGATTTTCGGATATCAGACTCAATCAGTGAACAGCGGTCAGCGATGAGAGGTCAGACTTATAATCACATCACTGATGCTTCGATACTACGATTCAGTGATGTTATGACAATAAACAGCCGAAGCCAGCTCCTCGCGATGACGATCGGCTGTTTAATTATCACATCAGCTAACTAAATAGAAGTTAATTGTCTAAACCTTTGGCCAGCGGTTGTCTAGTGCTGCATTACCAATATTGATTGTCTCTGCTGAGAAAGTTACATTGATAACCATTGGTACTTCGTTGTTCACATCCAAAGTTTCTTTATAGTGAACGATGTAGGCATTTTTGAACTCAATCTCCTTCATTTTGGAGTCTTCCTCCGTTTTCTTGTAAACAATCTTGCCTTCCACAGCCTTGAACTGACTGTTCAACATTCCCTCAATTACAGAAGTGTCGGCAGTAGATTCAATTTGAACATGCACACGTCCGCCCAAGATATTGGACGAAGGCTTGCCTTTACCATCTGTGTTACGACTGAATTCGTAGTTGGAATAAAGTACATCAAACTCTTTACCTCCCAACTCTAGTGTAGCTCTAAAAGATCCCA
>JBKECW010000111.1:0-14873 GCA_047975005.1 Bacteroidales bacterium
AGTTTTCATTCCCACATAGGAGACTTTCAAGGCTTTTGCTCCTTCGGGTAAGTTCGTGATGGAGTATTTACCATCCACATCAGTAATAGAGCCTACTATTGTTCCGTCTACAACAACTGTAGCACCAACGATTGGCTCTCCTCGTTCTTTGTCGGTGACTGTTCCACTCACCGATTTTGTTTGTGCCCATCCTATATGGGCGATAGTTAGCAACAAAGCTAAACTTAGTAAAAACTGCTTCATATAAAACATTTTAAGTTACATTTCAAAAGCAAATATACAAACAAAACTACAGAAAACAAGCACAAACAAATAAATACTAACATAAATATTTTCTATCACCGAAGCCCTTCCCCAACACAAACATCTAGCAATTAGTTAGTAAGCTCAGCAATCAAATTAATATTATTTAAACACAGCTTCTTCCAATTTGACAATTGGAGGTCTACACCATATTTCATTTACAACAACATTTGTACTAAATGGGAAATAGCTCTACATATATATATTGTGTCTAGATTGCAGTCAATGGACAACCTCCATCTTAATTGGATGGGGACTAATATAATAATCTTTAGTCCTAAGTTTACACACTCATTAGATATCGCATATCAAAATAAACCTACTGCCAATCCTTTCAAATTAAAAGCATATAAACATTATTATCATAATTAGCACTCACCACAATTCAATAATTCAATAATTCAACAATTCAACAAAAAACATTACCTTTACACGGCAATAAAAACAAGAGATATGACAGACCAGGAAATAGCAGGCAAAGCGAAACTAAGACACATAAACGAGATAGGCGAAAGCCTAGGTATAAGCTCGGATGAGCTTGAACATTTTGGAAAATATAAAGCCAAAATTCCTCTTTCGTTTTTAGATTCAAAGAAGCAAAAAGGTAAAAAACTTATATTGGTGTCCGCAATATCTCCCACTCCTCCGGGCGAAGGCAAGACCACTATGTCCATCGGACTGAGCGAGGGTATGAACAAAATAGGCAAGCAAACTACAGTAGTGCTGAGAGAGCCGTCGTTGGGACCGGTATTTGGAATGAAAGGCGGAGCAACGGGTGGAGGCTACTCGCAGGTAGTGCCGATGGAAGACATCAACCTTCATTTCACAGGCGACTTTGGAGCTATTGAGAAGGCTCACAACTTGCTGTCGGCATTAATTGACAACAATATTCAAAATAAAAAATATTCCCTAGATATCGACCCTCGCAATATTTCTTGGAAGAGGGTACTTGACGTAAACGACAGAGCATTGAGAAACATGGTTATTGGTCTTGGCGGCACAACGTCGGGGATGCCAAGGGAAACGGGTTTTGACATAACCGCGGCATCTGAAATAATGGCAATCCTGTGTTTATCAGAGAGCTATGCCGACCTAAAGCATCGCCTTGGGAATATACTAATTGGTTTCACTAAAAACAAAAGACCTATCTATGCCAAGGACCTCAAGGCTCACGGTGCAATGGGAGCTTTATTGAAAGATGCACTGAAGCCCAATCTTGTTCAGACTTTAGAAAACAACCCAGCAATTATACATGGAGGACCATTTGCCAACATCGCGCAAGGCACCAACACCGTTATAGCCACTAAGATGGGACTCACACTGTCCGACTATGTAGTAACGGAAGCCGGCTTTGGTTGCGATTTGGGAGCAGAGAAGTTTCTCGACATAAAATGTCAGTCGGCAAAACTAGCTCCCGATGCAGTAGTATTGGTGGCTACGGTCAGAGCCTTGAAATACCACGGTGGTCATCCACTGGACAATATTCACAAGCCCGACATGGAGTCGCTTCGCAAAGGGATGTGTAATTTGGAGAAACACATAGAGAATATCAAGAAATACAATCTTACTCCTGTTGTTGCTATCAACAAATTTACCAGCGACAGCGACGAAGAGCTAAATTTCATTAAATCGCACAGCAAAGAGTTGGGAGTCGAAGCAGAGATTGCCGACGTATGGGGGCAAGGAGGTGAGGGCTCAAAGGCACTTGCCGCGGTTGTTGCTGACGCATGCGAGCAGCCCAATGGTCCAATCAAGTTTATGTACACAAAGGAGGACAGCGTAGATTCAAAAATTGAGAGAGTCGCTCAGGAGATATACGGAGCAACGCATGTAAGCTACAGCGACACGGCAAGAAAGAAGCTAAAAACCATCAGCGAGCTAGGTCTCAATCATCTTAGTGTATGTATTGCCAAAACGCAATATTCATTTTCTGACAATCCTGCTCTGATAGGTCGACCTCAGCATTTTACAATCAACATTCGCGACATAGAGATAAACACGGGAGCAGGTTTTGTAGTCCCAATCGCCGGACACATAATGCGGATGCCTGGGCTGCCTGCCATTCCTGCTGCCGAAAGAATTGATATTGACAACAACGGAAATATTACAGGACTATTTTGAATATCGTAGTATCTAGGCAGTCCGATATCCGTTTGTTAATTGTATCTTTGCAGTTATGATTTCGATTGATAATATTACACTCTCATTTGGCGGATTTGAACTGTTCAAAGGATTTTCTTTTCAGATTAACCTCGGCGACAGAATTGGACTTGTGGGCAAGAACGGAGCGGGCAAATCTACTCTAATGAAAATGATAGGAGGCGAGTTGTCGCCTTCAACAGGACGTATAACTTTAGCCAAAGACTTAAAACTGGGGTACTTACCTCAGCATCTGTACATTGACGACACTCAAACCGTAATGGAGGAGGTGGCAGCATCGCTAGTAGAAATGCGCGAGATGGAACAAGAGTTGGATTATGTAAACCAACAATTGACAGAGCGAACAGACTACGAGAGCAATGAGTATACCGATCTTATTGAGCGTAGCTCAATGCTGACAGAACGAGTACACATGTCACAAGATGGAAATCAAGATGCTGAGATTGAGCAGACACTTATAGGACTAGGCTTTGAACGAGCGGACTTTACACGCCACACGTCGGAGTTTAGCGGAGGCTGGAGAATGCGGATAGAACTAGCAAAAATTATATTGCAGAAACCCGATGTTTTTCTTCTCGATGAGCCTACAAACCACCTCGACATTGAGTCGATACAGTGGCTGGAAGATTTCCTCAAAAAATACAAAGGCGCTATTGTACTAGTATCTCATGATAAAGCCTTCCTTGATAATATTACAAATCGGACAGTTGAAATATCATTAGGGCGGATTTATGACTATAAAGCAAACTACACCAACTACTTAGAGCAACGACAGGAGCGTCGCACCACACAACTTGCAGCATATCAAAATCAGCAAAAGCTGATAAAAGACACAGAAGATTTTATAGAACGTTTCAGATATAAAGCATCGAAGTCTGTACAGGTACAATCGCGAGTCAAGATGCTAGATAAACTAGAGCGAATTGAACTTGACGAAGAAGACAACTCTAGATTAAACCTAAGATTTCCTCCTGCTCAGCGTTCGGGCGACATCAATGTCGAGACAAAAGATTTGAACAAAAGCTACGGAGACCTACATGTACTTCACAACGTTGACATTACAGTAATGCGTGGCGAAAAAATAGCTTTTGTAGGAAAGAACGGAGCAGGAAAAACTACTTTGGCAAGGATTATACTGGGACAATTGGAATACGAGCGTGGCTCATGCAGAATAGGACATAACGTAGAGATAGGATATTTTGCGCAAAATCAGGCTGACTTGCTAGATGAGAACCTTTCTATCTTAGAGACAGTAGACCACATTGCTGTAGGCGATGTGCGTACAAGACTACGTGATATACTCGGAGCTTTCATGTTTTCCGGCGAAGATGTCGATAAAAAAGTAAAAGTATTGTCGGGAGGAGAAAAAACCAGATTAGCACTAGCATGTATGTTGCTTGAGCCTTTTAATCTCTTGGTGCTCGACGAACCTACAAACCACCTTGACATGCGCACCAAGGACATTCTGAAACAGGCATTAAGGGAGTATAACGGCACTGTCATTCTGGTGTCGCACGACAGAGAGTTTTTAGACGGTCTGGTAGACTGCGTATATGAATTTGACCACATGAAGGTGCGTCAGCATATCGGCACTATCTACGAATTTCTCGAAAAAAAGAAGCTAGAATCTTTTAAAGAACTTGAGAAAAAAACACCTCAGAAAAAAGATGTAAAGCCTGAAAATAAAGAACAAAAAACGACAAAAGAAGTCTCCTACAACGACAAGAAACTGATTATGAAAGATATATCTCGTTTGGAAAAGAGCATTCAACAGAGCGAGAAAGATATTGAGAAATTGGAGACAGAGCTTAAAGCAATGGAAAAAAAGATTGCCGATTACAACAGCTCTTATGATGCAGACATGGTCAACAAGTACGAAAGCACAAAAAATAAACTTGAAAATAAAATAGAAGAATGGGAGACTTTAAGCGAAAGCCTTTCGGAGGCAGCTTCCAAAAAAACATGGTGAACAAAGAGACTGATTTTATCTTTGGCATACACCCCATAATAGAGGCCTTAAAAGCAGGCGAAAATATTGATAAGGTACTTATCAAGAAAGAACTGAAAGGAGAAAGCTCAAAGGAGCTGATGAGTCTGTTGCATAGCAATAGAATCACCTCTCAATATGTACCAGAGCAAAAGCTCAATCAAATAACACGCAAAAACCATCAAGGAGTGATTGCCTTAACTTCGCCAATCCCGTTCCATAATCTAGGCGATGTAATCACACAGACATACGAAGACGGTAAAACACCTTTGCTAATAGTACTTGACGGAGTAACGGACGTTCGCAACTTTGGAGCTATCGTGCGCACCGCCGAATGTGCAGGAGCTACAGCAGTAGTCATCCCATCGAGAGGAGCGGCGCGCATAAGTTCGGATGCCGTAAAGACATCTGCCGGAGCGATATATCATTTGCCAATATGCAAAGAAAGTTCTTTAGTAAATGCTCTTGACTACTTAAAAAAATCGGGCATACAAGTTCTGGCGGCAACAGAGAAAGCCAATGAGAATTATTCAGGTGTCGACTTGAGTGTACCCACAGCCTTTGTAATGGGAGCCGAGGGCGATGGTATCTCCCGCGATTTGCTTCGTGAAGCTGATAGAGAGGTAAGCCTGCCAATACTAGGAGAGGTCGGCTCGCTCAATGTCTCGGTAGCTGCAGGAGTATTAATCTACGAAACCATACGCCAACGACTATAAATGCAACTTGACAAGAAGTATCAGGAAAAATTTGTATATTCGTAGACTAAACGCAAAATACAAAACGAACTTGAATCTTATTGCTAAAAAAAACAAATAATGGACTTATCATACAAATGGCTTAGCGAGTATTTAGATGTTAAGCTGACGGCAGAAGAAATTAGTGAAATACTGACAAGTACAGGGCTTGAAGTGGGGTCGGTACATAAAAAAGAGCAGATCAAAGGAGGTTTGGCAGGTGTTGTTGTGGGTAAAGTTATCACTTGCCTGAAGCATCCCAATGCCGATTCATTATCTGTAACAACAGTAGATATCGGTGGCGACGATTTATTGGATATCGTCTGTGGCGCTCCAAACGTAACTAAGGGGCAGAAGGTTGCAGTTGCCACTGTCGGCTGCACTCTGTATCCTGACGGCGATGATAATGGTTTTAAAATAAAGAAAAGTAAAATTAGAGGAGAGGTATCTGAAGGAATGCTTTGCGCTGAGGATGAACTTGGTATAGGCAAGAGTCATGATGGCATTCTAATTTTGGATGATAAAGCAAATGTCGGCACGCCTCTGTACGACTACATGAACTTTGAGGACGATTATGTTATAGAAGTCGACATTACTCCAAACAGGGTAGACGGAGCTTCGTATATCGGAGTGGCACGAGATATTGTGGCTTCGCTGAAATCGAAAGGCGAAAAGATCAATCTCCTGTATCCTAATGTTGATAATTTTGCTATCGATGACGAGAGCGTAATCATCGATATTGAGGTGAAAGATACCGATACATGCCCTATCTATACGGGCTTGACAGTTTCTAACTTGAAGGTTGCTCCCTCGCCCGACTGGTTGCAGAACAAATTGCGGACAATGGGATTGAGTCCTATTAATAATGTTGTAGATATTACCAACTATGTGCTTTTTGAAACAGGGCAACCACTTCACGCCTTTGACACAAACAAAATAGATGGAAATAAGATAGTAGTAAAAACAGGAATGGGCGGAACGATTTTCACTACACTAGACGGCGTGGAGCGTAAGCTCGACAATGCAGATCTTATGATCTGCAGCTCAACGAAACCAATGTGCATAGGTGGCGTATTTGGCGGGTCTGACTCTGGCGTGAGTGATACGACCACCTCAATATTCTTAGAATGTGCTTATTTCAGTCCTGCATCTATACGCAAAACTGCCAAACGACACGGACTGAGCACCGATGCCTCTTTCAGATTTGAACGAGGAGTTGACCCTAACGGCTTGGAATTTGCGCTTAAACGTGCGGCAATTCTACTGCAAGATGTATGTGGAGGCAAAGTATCCTCACCCATAAAAAGCGTAGCAAACAAGAAGTTTGCTCATCACAAGGTAGAATGTACGGTAGACAATGTAAATCGACTTATAGGAGAAAAACTTACACTTGAGCAAATCACCACCATACTTGAAAGCCTTGAAATCAAAGTCGCTACAAAAGACAACAATGCTTTTGTAGCAACAGTTCCTACATATCGTGTGGATGTTACTCGCGAAGTCGACATTGTAGAGGAGATTCTAAGAATATACGGATACGACACCGTAAAAATCCCAAGCTCTGTTAAATCAGCCCTTCAGTACTTCAGCGGTCGCGATAACTACTCTATAAAGGAGGGAGTGTCTGACTATCTGAGTTCGCTGGGATACAACGAGATGTGGTCAAACTCTCTCACTAAATCGTCATATTACGACGATTTAAAAGACTATCCTGCAAGCCGGTTAACAACTTTGGAGAACCCTCTGAGCACAGACCTGAATGCCATGCGTCAATCTTTATTCTTTGGTGGCATGGAGGCTATACGACTGAATCAAAACAGAAAAAATCCCGACCTCAGACTGTATGAATTTGGAAATTGCTACTACAAAAACAAAACAGAGAACGACGGGGAAGATCCTCTTACAAAATATTCGGAAAAAGACTTTTTGGCAATGTTCGTAACAGGAGCAAAAGAGGAGCTCAGTTGGAGTATGCCTAAAACTCCATCTTCGTTCTACACACTCAAAGGACAAATTGATAACGTGCTGACTAGAGCAAACTTCGACATAGACAAGTTAGAGATAAACGTTATTGAAACCGATTTCTCAAATGAGGCTCTTGAATACTCTTTCGATAAGCAAAGAATAGCAATTATTGGCAAAGTAAAACTGAAGTTTAAGGACTTATTTAGTATTGATAATGATATTTATTATGCCGAGCTAGCGTGTCAGAATATTTTGGAAAAAATATACACTAGGAATATAATGTTCCAAGAACTACCAAAATATCCATCTGTAAGAAGAGACCTGTCGCTACTACTCCCCAAGGAGGTAAAATATTCAGAATTAGTGCGCGAGGCAATGGATACCGAAAAAAACATCTTGACTAAGGTGGGACTATTTGATGTCTATGAAGGTAAAAACTTGCCAGGAGGAACAAAGTCATACGCCTTAAGCTTTACTCTGCTTGACAAGAAGAAGACCCTTAACGACAAGCAGATAGACAAAACAATGCAGCGAATACAAAAAGCATTTGAACAAAAGTTTGCTTGTAGATTGAGGTAATGCTCAATTTCAGGTCATGTACAACAAGTCGGGCTTTATTTACTTCTGAACAAGTGGACAAAGCCTGACTCTTTAAACTTCCGACCGTCTCGCCCTATTGCCTGAATTACGTAGAAGTATACTCCCGGATTGGCATAGGCTCCATTTATCTTGCCATCCCAAACAGAGTTATAGTACACGTCGTCGCTGCCAAAGATATTATCTGACGACCATTTATGAACAGTACTACCCCACCTGTTTTTTATTATTATATTCATACTCTTTAGCGATAAGGTCTTCACTACAAAGACATCATTCATGCCGTCGCCGTTGGGAGTAAAAACATTTGGACATTCTATGTACGAAGAATCAACCCTCACTTTATCATCAATATATGCAGTGTCGTAGCAAGTGTGCTTATCTGACACCTTGAATGCTGTCAGACGTACATTATAAGTACCCGGGATATCGTATAGATAATTCGGGTTGTCGCCCGACATGGTCAGCATTATGCTGTCTAGCTCGCTGTCAAATCCATTGACATACCCTTCATTAGCCAAGTCCTCATCAGATCTGTAAAGACTCCATTCATAGCTACTAAGGTCAGCATTGATAGTTTCATTCTCAAAAGACACCTCCAATGGAGCTTCCCCACTTTGAGGATTGGCATAAAACTTAACCTTTGGAACAATCGACTCATAGGTTACATTTGAGGTGGCACTATATCCAAATCCGTCCGTAACAGTAAGTGTGTAGTTAACATCGGTGGGCGTAGGTTCGTATATTATTGGCGACTGAACGGAAACATTACTGACAGAACTTGCCCACGAATAGCTATAACCCATTGAATAGAGCATCAGCGGAGAATTGCCGTTGTCAATATCCTGATAATTGAGTGTGTCGCTTGTTACTGTCGCTTCCATTTGATAATAAGCGCAGTTGCTCTCCACCACTGCTGCTGTGCAAGCTAATGTGTGATTGAAAATCCACACACGAGACGATTTAATATTGTTTACGCCGTCATTTGCTATAACTTGATAGCAACCGCTAGGCAAATTACGAACTTCGGAGCTGGTCGAATTAGAATTCAGGTCGGTAGAATAGCTAACAAAGCTACCGCTTGCAGGGTCGTATTTTTCCCACATGTAGCTTATAGGCGCAGTAAGACTACTAGCATACAACAAGTTGCCTCTATTCTCTATCCCGCTATTACTCAGATATATATATACCGAGTCTTGAGAACCTGACGAGTAAGCAGTTTCTGCCAATCTGTAATCTCCCCCTGCATATATCTGCGCTATTGCACTTTGGCAAGTCAACAAACACAACAGCATCAGTGCTGCTAACTGCTTTATCATATTTCTTTTATTGATCATAACAAAAGATTGTGTGTGTGATAATATTTCAAATTATATACTTAGCAAAGGTATTAAAATGCTTGGATATAAGCAATCACTTTCAGAAACATATAAAAAAAAGAGCTGACAGCAAATACTATCAGCTCTTTTATGTTTAAATATCTTTAATACGTCCTAGAAAAACAGGTGGCTATCATCCTTAATTTCGTACTTATTTCTCAAATCTGTCATAATAGAGCCTGACACCGACATCTGTTGAGCAGAGTTCAGTCTCTGCTTTTGCGCAGCTATATCAAGTTCTGAAGAAGATTGTATTTCACGCTTATCAGTAACTTTTATCACATAAACCCCATTATTACCAACGATTGGCTTAGACTGAGAATTTACATCAATTGCATAAGCTGCTCCTACCAAAGCAGGCTCATTTCCTAGTTTCCCGGCTCTTCCCGCTGAGAAATTCACTCCAGTTACTGATTCCACTGTTCCGCCTACGGCATTCGCTACTGCCTTAAAGTCGGTGTTACTAGCCAGTGCATCGTTTAATTTAGCTGACAGCACCTCTGCTTTCTTCTCATTGATTACCAACGGTACTATTTGCCCCTCAACATGACTTAATGGCAAATAACCGCTTTCTGCATACTTATCGACATAAGCAATCGTGAAGAAATCACTATTCTCAAAAATAGAACTTCCTGCAGAACTGGTAACTACTCCATCCTTTGTGTTAAACGCAGCATTGATAATTTCTTTTGAATCTTGCAATCTAGACAAGCCTCTTGTACTCCTTAGCACTCTTTCTGAACCTGGGATAAGAGTAGCTTCTGAAGCTACAGTATTAATATCGTTACTGGTTTTAATCCGTGACAACACATCTGAAACTTGTGCGTATATCTTTTGTTTTGTAGTAGAACTAGGTTCTAAATATCTTACAACTCTCGAAATCATTGCCTGCTTACTTCTTGTCCTAATCTCAGAAGTTTTCACAATATGAAACCCAAACTGTGTGGAAATAATATCATATTCTCCTACTCCAAGATCGAATGCTGCATCCTCAAACTGCTTTACCATATTGCTGTTTCTGGAAATCCATCCAAGATCGCCCCCTTGACCAGCAGACCCCATGTCTTGAGAATTATCTTTTGCCAACTGTGCGAAATTTACACCCTTGTCTAGTAAGGTCTTCAACGAGTCTATTATATTGTATAAAGAATCAACCTCTACTTGATTTCTTGCATTTCTTGCATCTATCAATATATGACTCACCTTCACCGAATCCGGAAGCATTCCGATAGTATCAACCTTGGCTATCCATGCACGGTCGTCATTGACAAATGGACCGAACACATCTCCCATACTTGCAGTACCTAAAGATTCTTTCAACTCGTTGTCTATTGTTGTCTCTGAATAAACAGACGGAAGCTCTTTTACATCCGAATTTGCATTTACAAACGCAACAGTATTCTTGGTTTCTGCAAATGCCTGTTTCTTGCTACTTAACCATTCTTTAGTTCCTTGAATATCGTCATCCGAAGGGTCTACAGGAAAACTAAGGTATGTAACATGACAGTTTTCTTCTGATTTATATCTATCTATGTGCTTTTTGTAGTATGCATTTAAATCCTTACTCGTATAAGAAACCGCAGAATCTTTTATGGTACTATACGGCACGCTTACAGCATCAAAGTCTAAAGATGTATTGTAGCCATTGGCTTCATTCAAACTCTCAGCTGATGTGGCATACATACCTTGAGTTAAAAGCGAATTAAACTTAGACACCTCCCTCTGGAATACAATATTATAGTCTAAATATTCCCATACTGAATTAAGTCTATTTCGTTCCTCTGCGCTAATCGCATTCGGAGTATTCATTGCTGTTATAAAATTCAAGTAGCTAGGTTCGTCAAACTGTCGCGTCTGTTGATTCACAAATATATTGTTTTGAGCAAATACAGGAGAAGCATTCTCCGGACTTGTCAACTCCTTCATTTCTGCCTGACTCACTTCAAGTCCAAGATCTTCTACAGATGGCGCAACAAGAGCTCTGTTTATCAGCTGCTGCATTACCATCTGCCTAGACTGAGATATATCATCAGAGCTTCTCTGCCTACCCTCTGATAATCTGCTATTTAGATCGTCTAAAGAATTAAACTCTCTAGAGCCTATTTCCTGATCTCCTACTTTTGCTATCACTGTAGACATAGCACCTTGACTATTGTTCCTTGAGAAATAATCTGTAACAATAAATCCGAATAAAGCAATCGCAAGTACTGTAACTACAAGTCCCGAACGATTTCTAATGTTTTGTAATGTTGCCATTGATACTCAATGTTTATTTTAAATACTCTTTGTTTTACTATTTTTGAGGCACGAAGATAGGGAAAATATATTTATTATTAAAAAATGAAGTCTTACTGTTTTTTACTTTTTTCTTATTACCTTTGACTCAATTGCTAAAAAACACATTGACGTGAGACTAGAAGAATTTGAATTGCCTCTTGAGGTTCGTGACTATGAGTGTGATATACAAGGAATTGTGAACAACTCTGTATATCAGAACTATTTGGAACATGCTCGACACAGACTATTAAAAAAAATGGGGCTAGACTTTAAAAAACTCTTCGACGAAGGAATGGTACTTGTTGTTGCGAGAGTAAATCTTCAATACAAAGCCCCTCTAAAAAACAACGACAGGTTTCTGGTTAAAACGACCTTGTGCCAAGAGGGACTAAAACTAATGTTTAATCAAAAGATTATCCGTCCTGCAGACAACACATTGGTTCTGAAAGGAGAGATAACAGTGGCTTGCACTGTCGAAGGCAAACTCTGCATGCCGGAGTTGCTGTCAGAAGCAACAAATAAGTGGAATAATTATGAAAATGAATAAATACGACATAGCAATAATCGGGAGCGGTCCCGGAGGATATGTAGCAGCAATAAGAGCTACACAGTTAGGAAAAAAAGTTGTAGTAATCGAAAAAGGTGAACTGGGTGGAGTATGCCTAAATCGTGGATGCATTCCAACAAAGGCTCTGCTGAAAAGTGCAGAAGTATACGATACTATTAAACATGCCGACTCATTCGGGATTGAGGTAGAAAATATAAAACCTGATTTCAGAAAAATAATTGAGCGTAGCCGAAATGTGGCAGCCATGATGAGCAAAGGAGTTCAATTCTTATTCAAGAAGAATAAAATTGATGTTGTACAAGGTGCCGGCAAAATAGTATCAAAAGGAAAAGTCGAAGTAAAAGACGAGGATGGCAACATAAGTAATGTTGAGGCTGATAATATAATCGTAGCTACTGGTGCAAAATCTCGAAATCTCGCCTCTATTCCTCAAAACGGCAAAAATATAATAGGCTATTGGGAAGCGATGACTTTGGAAAAGCTCCCCAAATCAATGGTGATTGTCGGTTCGGGGGCTATCGGCTGCGAATTTGCAAATTTCTATAATGCTTTGGGAACGGAAGTTACCATCGTTGAGTATATGCCGCAAATACTACCGCTTGAAGACGAGGAAGTTTCTAAGCAACTGGCACGTAACTTCAAAAAGAAGAAAGTGAAAATACTAACTGCTGCTAAGGTTGAAAGTGTAACAGTCGCAGGCAATTCTTGTCTTATAGATATAGAGACAAAGAAAGGAAGAGAACAGTTGCAGAGCGAAGTCGTGTTGTCTGCCGTAGGTGTTGAGACTCAGGTGAATAATATCGGTTTAGAACAATTAGGAGTAAAAGTCGAAAAAGGCAAAATAGTGGTAGATAAATATTACAAAACTAATGTAGACGGCATTTATGCCATCGGCGATGTGGTTCACGGGCCTGCTTTGGCGCATGTTGCTTCAGCAGAGGCTTTGGTGTGTGTTGAAGCTCTTGCCGGACTTGAGCCGAAGCCTGTCGACTACGATGTGATACCATCCTGTGTTTACACTTTCCCATCGGAAGTAGCTTCAGTGGGGCTTAGCGAGAGGTGTGCAGTCGAAAAAGGGTATGAAGTGAAAGTCGGAAAATTTCCCTTCACCGCTAGTGGAAAGGCGGTTGCAGTGGGCAAAAATGAGGGTTTTGTAAAGGCTGTATTCAATGCCGAAGACGATACCCTATTGGGAGCAAGCATTGTGGGATATAATGCAACAGAAATGTTGCAAGAAACTGTGTTGGCACTTGCAAAAAAGAACACAGCCCATGATTTGATTACAATAATTCATGCCCATCCAACTATGAGCGAAGCGATTATGGAGGCGGCTGCCGATGCTTTGGGTGAGGCGATACATAAATGATGAAACCTCCATGCAGTAGGCTATATGCAATTTAATTATAAATGGTGAATTGTTAATGATTAATGGAATACCAAATAAACGAACGTCATTGCGAGGAGCTGGCGACGAAGCAATCTCCTGCAACAAAGAGCAGATTACCACGCTACGCACGCAGGTGACGGATGATTAAAAAACAGCAAAAGCATAAAGCATATAGTTTATTGCAAAATTGAAATACAGAACTATCTAATAAAAACATTATGGGGACAACAAGAAGGGAATTTATTAAAAACGGAACGGCTGTAGTAGCGGGAGCTTCCCTCATTGGTGCGGCTGCACCGAATGTGATGTTTGGTATTGATACAAAAACAGGAGTAAGTATGGACTTAAAGTATTTTTTAGACCACTTTGGTGTAAGTGAGGAAATGATAAAAACAGTGATGGGCGAAGGCTTGTCGAAGGGCGGCGACTATTGCGATTTGTATTTTCAACATTCCATTAGTAATTATGCAGTGTTGCAAGACAATGCAGTGAGCAGAGCATACTCCGACGTAAACTACGGTGTGGGTATTCGGGTGCTGGACGGCGACCAAACAGGTTATTCTTTCTGCGAGGAGATAAGTCTCGATGCCATGAAGTCGGCAGCTCGTACCGCAGCAGGTATTGCACAGGCTAGCGGTAGTTTCAAACCTGTCGGTATTCAGGAGTTCGTGCCGAAAAGCTATTATCCCATAAAGCATAAGTGGGAAGACGTATCCATCGATACTAAAATTCCTTATCTACAAAGACTCAACGAAAAAATCTTTGCAGCCGACAAGCGAATGATAAAAGCAACAATTAGTTTCTCTGACGAAACAAGCTATGTGATGTTTGCAAATTCCGAAGGACGTATTACCTACGACTATCGCCCTATGGGAGCTTTGTCAGCAAGTTGTACTGCCGAGCAAAACGGACAAAAAGAATCTGCCTATGACGGCGTGTCGGGCAGGTGGGGTAGAGAATATCTTACAAACGACTTGGTCGATAAACTTGCCAATGATGTGGTAGCGAAAACTACAATGCTCTTTGAAGCTGTCAAACCCAAAGGTGGAGAACTGCCTGTCGTGCTTGCTGCAGGAGGCTCTGGAATATTGTTGCACGAAGCTATCGGGCATGGGATGGAGGCAGACTTCAACAGAAAAGGTATTTCTATATTTAGCGACAAGATGAATAAAAAAGTCGCCCACGATGAGGTTACTATTGTAGACAATGGTACAAACGAAAATATGCGAGGCTCTCTGGACGTGGACGACGAGGGCAACCCTGTGGAGTGTACTTATATGGTGGAAGGTGGTATCCTACGTTCCTACCTACACGATAGACTCAGTGCAAAACATTACGGCGTGAAGATGACTGGAAACGGACGGCGTGAATCATTCAGACATGTGCCTATACCTAGAATGAGAAACACATATATGCTGCCCGGCTCACATACTAAAGACGATATTATTGCTTCGGTAGATTACGGTATATTCTGCGAGTCATTCTCCAATGGGCAGGTAATGATTGGTGCAGGCGA
>JBKECW010000112.1:0-2762 GCA_047975005.1 Bacteroidales bacterium
GCCGGTTTTCATAGTTCACATTAACATCCAATATTAATGCAAAAAGACTTTACAAAAATATGAAAAAAAAGGAAGAAGGCTATATCACACATAGCTCAATATCAAAACTTTTACTAAAAATGAAGTTATTTACTCTTCTAATGTGCATTTCGATTGTATCAATGGCTTCCGTATCCTATTCTCAGAATACCAAGTTTACGATGCAACACGACAATATCACCCTGGGAGAAGTGTTCGAAGAGATTGAGAAAAGCAGTAAATTTATATTCATTTATAGCGAACGGAATGTTGACTTACAAGACAAAGTAAGCGTATCTGTCAAAAATGAAGATGTCAGCAAAATTCTTAATCAAGTTTTTAAGGGTAAAGACAATTACTACGAAATAAAAGATCGACAAATACTTATTAAGTCAAAAAAGGAAGAAACCACAGAGACTGAGTCTACTCCTGTTTCTGTATTTACAGGCTCTCAACAAGAGCAGTCGAAAGTTAAGGGGAAAGTCTTGGACGAGAACGGCGAGCCGGTTGTCGGTGCAACAGTATCTATAAAAGGAACAACTAATGCAACAATTACGAATGTAGACGGCGAGTTCGAAACTAAAGCAGTTATTGGTCAAACTTTAGTTGTTTCGTTTATTGGTTACGATACGCAAGAGATATTATTGGAAGATTTAACATATAAGGACGTATCACTCGGTGAAGACGTTGCGAGTCTGGAAGGAGTTGTTGTAACAGCCTTTGGGACAGCACAGAAGAAGGAGAGTGTTGTTGGTTCTATTGAAAGCATCCATCCAGATGAGTTGGTAGTACCAAGCTCAAATCTTACAAACTCTTTTGCAGGAAGACTTTCGGGAGTTATAGCCTATCAACGTACCGGAGAACCAGGAGCAGATGGTTCTACATTTTATATCAGAGGGATCTCTACGCTAAGTGGTGCTAGAAATCCACTTATTGTGATTGATGGTGTCGAATCCAACAGTGCAATTCTAAATTCACTTCCACCCGAAGTTATTGAGAGTTTCTCAATTCTAAAAGATGCCACAGCCACGGCAATGTATGGAACAAGAGGAGCAAACGGAGTAATGATAGTTACAACAAAGAGTGGAGCAGAACTGTCTAAACCTGCAATTAATATCAGAGTAGAAAATATAATAAACACACCTACATCAATGCCTGAATTTGTTTCAACTCCAACATATATGCGTATGTATAACGAAGCTATCACTAATTTATCTAGTGGCGAAAGGCTGTACACAGAGGAGGAAATTTCTGGCACAGAACAAGGTCTAAACCCCTATATATTCCCTAATGTAAACTGGCATGATGAATTGTTTAAGTCTTACTCAATGACTCAAAATGCGAATCTAAACATTCGAGGAGGAGGGAAAAAGATGGATTATTTTATGAACGTTGGCTATACCCATCAATCGGGAATGCTAAGAAACAGAAGTCAAGAATTTTTCTCCTATGACAACAGTATAAACCTACAGCGTTATACTTTTCAGAACAACATTAATCTAAAACTATCCAAATCGTCGAAAATCTCATTACGTATTAATGCACGAGTACAGACCATGCGCTCTCCCTCAGAGAGTACAGGCTCTTTATACTCAGACGTTATAAGAACTAGTCCTGCATTCTTCCCCGTAATGTATCCTAATGATCCAGCATATAATTGGATAAGATGGGGAGGAACAACAGAGGGCAATGCGATGACCAACCCACTTGCCGAACTAACACGTGGTTATTCAGACGAATTTAGTAGTAATCTGACTGCTAATTTAGAGTTTGAACAAAAGCTGGATTTCATCACAAAAGGTCTTAAATTTAAAGGTCTAGCATCATTTAGGAATAACTCTGTTTCTACAACAACACGCGAACAAGGATACAATATGTACAGAATATCCTCATATTCACAAGATGCAAATGGAGACTATTCTTATGTAGTAGAGCCTGCCGGGGACGAAACAGACCCCGTATTATCGACATCAGGGACTATGACAGGAAATAGAAGACTTTATTTTCAAGCATACTTTGATTGGACAAGAAAATTCAAAGGTGTACACGATGTTAATGCTATGTTACTATACAACCAAGACGAATGGGCAGACAACAGAGCATTTACCCTGCTAACCTCATTACCCGAGCGCAAGCAAGGTATAGCAGCACGAGCGTCCTATGGTTATGACAATCGCTATATGGCAGAAGTAAACTTAGGATACAATGGCTCAGAGAATTTTGCCAAGAATCATCGTTGGGGCTTCTTCCCATCGGTCGCTGTGGGATATGCTATCTCTCAAGAGAAATTCTTTGAACCTTTGACCAATATTGTCTCAAATTTAAAACTTAGGGCTTCATACGGACTTGTGGGGAACGACCAAATAGGTTCTGACCGTTTTATTTACCTTTCCGACATCGACTTGACAGGCAGCGATGCTTATAAAACAGGCTATGGCTCAACCTCTTTATCTCTTTCCGGTCCTGTATATACCAGATATCGAAATGAGGACATAACCTGGGAAGTTGGTAGAAAACTGAATGTTGGTTTTGATCTTCAATTATTCAGGGATTTAAATTTTGTTCTTGATTTCTTCAGAGAAGACAGAGATAACATTTTTCAAACAAAAAACACGGTTCCAAATTATCTAGGCACCGCCGAAACAACCATATACGGCAATTTTGCAGCTGTCCGAAATCAAGGTTTTGACATGTCAGTAGACTATGGCAAGGTTATCAATGACAACTGGACCATTCAGTTTAAA
>JBKECW010000113.1:0-29788 GCA_047975005.1 Bacteroidales bacterium
ATTCAACAATATTGATACAAACAGCAAGGGGATTGCCAAACGGCTTGTCCATGTACTTAAATTTACACTTGCCGGAACAAGTCTCACCAAATAAACCGCTCCCGCCAACATCAGTCCCTGAACAAGCGAATGCCACGCCCAGCGTGAAAGCAAAGCAGCATCATAGGGTTTATGTACCGACGGATTGTAGGCTACATAAGTATCCATAAAGATTTGACAGCCTCTAAACAAAACAATGGAAGCAAAAACCAGCACTACGGCAAGGGCTATTCCCGAAATATTTATAGATGTCCTCTTTTGCATATATGCACAAAAGCCCCATGTTACCAAGCCTTCAAGGAATATGGCAACAGCAGGATTTGTTACATGAAATACAGGAACAGCAGGAAGCATAAACAAATTCACCAACTTCACCAAAGCCGCCACCACTGCAACTTTCACAGCAGCCGACACTTGTCCCGATTGCCTCACAGCCATCATCATGCAAAACAGTCCCATAGGGTAAAGCACCAAAGCCTCACCTTTAAAGTGCATCAGGTGCATAAACCACCCCAAAGTGGCTTCGAGTATGCCCCATACAGCACCCCAAAACACGATAGTTTTTATACCAGCATTTTTCATATTTTGAATCATCAGATTTTCAGACACTTAGATTATCGGATTTCAGACTAACAGCCACCACTTCCCACTATGGGTACTCCTCTTCAATGAGGTGAAGAGTTTTTCTGCATTTAATTTAAACTCCCAATCCTACACTAAAAAGGCTGTTCGGCAAGAAATCCATCATCCTAGAATCTTGTTATTATTAATCTTGCGTCAAATATATGTTTTTTTTTGAAATAAAAGGACTTTGGTATCTTTTTATTTCAAGTGCTTTGACAGTTTAATTCTTCGCTTGTTAATTGAATTAGCTCCAAACACCTCTGTAAGAATAACATTGCTAGCCTTTTCATTTCTCTCAAGCTTAGATAAGTTTTTGACCGTTGTATCAAAATCTATATACTTGAGCGTAACGCAGTCTCTAAGATCGACTTGCTTTAATTTGTTTCCATGAAAGGCATCACGACCTAAGGTATTTAGCGAACGACAAGATGTAAAATCTAGATCGCTCAGTTTATTGCCCCGAAAAGCATCAGCACCAATAAACTGAATATCATTACAGGCACTGAGATCGAGGCTCTCAATCTGATTTTCAGTAAAAGCTCCAATTGCAATTATGGCTATAGCATTGCAAGATTTTAAATCTAAACTTCTAATATCATTTTTATAAAAAGCGTAGTCTTCAATCCTTTCTAATGCTGTACACCCTGACAAGTCTACACTCTGGAGTCTGCAGAGCCTAAAGGCCCTGGCATCTATACATCGCAATGCTTTACAAGCAGATAAGTTGAGTCTGGCCGACTGTCCGCTACTTCTATCAAATGCTCCACGTCCGATAATTTCGAGAGAAGAACACTTGCTAATATCAATATCAGCTAGGTTGTTACTTTCAAAGGCTTCTTCGCCGATACTCTCAAGCTGTTGGCAAGAACTGATATTGACATTTACAAGCATATTACTTGCAAAAGCTCGCTTATCTATGCTTTGCAGGCTTACACAAGGACTCAAATCTAGGTTTAGAATAACGTTTCTCTCGAAGGCATATTCCCCAATTCTTTTGAGATCGACGCAGGAGCTAAGAATAACATTTGATATTTGGTTCTCTCGAAAAGCATTTGATCCGATATCTTCAAGGGATATACAATCTTTCAAATCTACAGTCTTCAGTGAATTACGGTAAAACGAAAACTCTCCTATGCTTTGAAGAGAGGAACAACCTCCAAAATCGACACCTTTCACATTATTCCTAATAAAAACACTATTTCCTATGCTTTTAAGAGAAGTGCAGCCACTTAAATCAATATCGACAATTTGATTCCCAACAAAAGCTCCATAATTAATCCTCTCCAAAGATGTACAGTCACTCAGGTCGATCGAGCTCAGGTTATTTCTATAGAATGAACTAGTGTCAATAACACTAAGAGAGGGGCATCCTTTCAGGTCAAGCAAATCGATCTTGTTTTTTAAGAACGAAGCACTGCGCAAATATTTTAGAGATATGCAAGAATCGATTCTTAGATCAACTATACTATTTTCAGCAAAAGCCAGATTGCCAATACTCTCAAGAGCACGGCATGCATTCAGATTAAGATTCTGTATGTTAGACCTTTGGAATGTCCTAGAAGCTATGCTTTTTATTTGCTTCTCTTCCCCAAAACCTATCGGCAATCGTAAATTCACATTGCGGATATTGTTTCTACCTTGTTCTGTAAGACTGTCAATCCGCCCATTAGCAACATCAAAATATACATCTGCTTCTTTCAGGGTATACCACTCTACGGCTTGAGCTTTTGAGGCAACTCCTGAGCACAATATGATAAATAGGATAAGTATTTTTTTCATTTCAAAACTATTATTACGTCAAAGGTACGGATATTAAATAACATAGAATTTCAATCTTGATATAAAACTAATAAGAGAACAATGTGTCGCAATATCTCCCCACCTCTTACTCTTCTCAATAAATAAAGCAGTTATCAATATAAGATATAGTATTTATGTTTTTTTACGAGCAACTTTTTTTATATAATAGGTCTAAAATTAATTTTTTTCATGTAAGTTTGACAAAACAGCAATAAGCACCATTAGTATGGAATTAGAATTACTTTTTGATATAGCAACAATATTTGCGCTCTCAACCTTTGTAAACTACTTATTTACAAAGATTAAAATACCAACAATCATTGGATATCTACTGACAGGTATTATTGCTGGACCATTTGCACTTCGTCTAATAAAAGAACAGCACTCTATTGAGCTAATGGCAGAAATTGGAGTAGTTCTACTTATGTTTACCATTGGTTTAGAGTTCTCTATAAAGCATTTGATGAAAACTCGCAAGATAGTTTTCATTGGAGGGTTTCTACAACTTATACTGACAGCTGGCATCACCTTGTTGTTAACCTTAAATTATTTGGCAGACTGGCGCGCTGCGCTTTTTGTTGGTTTTCTCACTGCTCTGAGCAGCACGGCAGTTGTGTTAAAACTATTGCAAGAACGTTCGGACATATCGTCGAACTATGGCAGGACGGTAGTTGGGATATTAATTTTCCAGGATGTAATACTAATTCCTCTAATGTTGTTCACTCCAATGCTTGCGGGGGAATCAGGAAATCCGTCTCATGAGCTATTGCTGCTACTTGGCAAAACAATAATTCTAGTGAGTCTCGTTTATGTGGGCAATCGTTGGCTTATGCCACGAATATTAAAGATGGTAGCCTTCACAAGAAATCAAGAGTTGTTTATGATGACCACCTTTGTCATTTGCCTATCTGTTGCATTGTTAACTCAAAGCATGGGTATTTCATTGGCATTTGGAGCATTTTTAGCAGGCTTGATGATTTCAGATTCGGAGTACAGTCACAATGTATTCTCCAATCTGATACCATTCAAGGACATATTTACGAGTTTCTTTTTTGTGAGTATAGGCATGTTATTAGATATCAACTATGTTGTAGACAATCCTTTCTTGGTTTTTGGCACAGTGTTGATAGTCCTTTTGTTAAAGGCTTTTATGGCAGGAGGAACGGCATTCCTGCTTGGACATACATTCAGGGGTACAGTTATGGTAGCTCTCTCTCTCTGCCAGGTGGGTGAATTTTCGTTTATCCTTGCCCAGTCCGGGATGAAGTTTAATATTATCTCCTCCGAGAACTACCAACTTTTTTTATCGGTAGCAATTATAAGCATGTCGCTCACACCATTGTTAATGTTAGGCTCATATAGGTTTTCCAACATCTTGCTCAAGCTACCATTGCCAGATATTGTTGTCAATGGTCTATTCCCACTTCCCGAAGCAGAGGTGCCCAATTATCAAGACCATGTTGTATTTATTGGCAAAGACTCCCGCTCAAAAAGCCTCGCATTAATGGCCAAACACGTAAATATTCCATATATATCCATAGTATTTGACCCCGCAAAAGCACAAGAGCAGCAGAAAGATGGAGATGTTGCAATCTACGGCGATGCTGTCAATGAGCCAGTATTAATGAAAGCACATATTGACACAGCTGCAATAGTAGTAATATCAATCGGGCGAAGAATAGAAGCGATGAGTATCATTGAGAAAATCCGACATATCAATCATCATGCAGAGATAATAGTACGCACCAAATATGTATTTGACATCGAGGAGCTCTACAACATAGGGGCAAATCAGGTCATTCCAGAAGAATTTGAAACAGCAGTCTCAATGTTCGAACGAGTACTAAGCAAAAAACTTGTGCCACAGCGAGATATAAATAAAATAATCAGAAAAATAAAAGGTGATAACTACGGACTTATCCGAGAAGGCTACAAAGAAAACAAATCTTTACAACTGCTCAGTGAGCTGCCAAACTTAAACATCGTATCCTTCAAAGTATACAGTGACTCAGAACTTATCACTCGCTCCCTCAAAGACTTACACCTACGTCACAATTATAAAATTACACTTATAGCCGTGTTGCGCAATGAAGAACTGATAGAGCATCCTACTGCAAATTTTTCTTTGGAAGCTGACGACATAGCCTATATTATGGGTCGTTCAGAAGAAATTGCCGATATAGCTGAACTTTTTGGCAATATAGAAAAAGAATAAATGCTACCTTTGTGGAAACGAACTAAGATATCTCATTTAAAGATACCTATTATCGCAAAAGTATTACACAATTTAGAAGAACTCGTATAGAAGATGGCACTATTACAAACTTCTATACTAACACTAAGAATCGCCCAGCCATGAAAACCAAACATAAAATCCCCATGATACTACTTGGAATAATTATGCTTTCTTGCACTACTATATACAAAAAGGATGAGCTACAATCAGGAGACTTATTATTTCAGACTGCAGGAAATTCTTCGTTGTCGCAGGCAATTGATAAAGTAACACAAACCGACTCGGCAACACACTACTCGCACGTGGGCATAGCAAAAATTAAAGACGATGGCAGTGTTGTCGTTTTGCATGCTGGCATTGAGGGTGGGACTTGCGAGGTTCCTCTAAATATTTTTTTAAGCCCCAAAGGGAAGACCGTACAAACGGTGTTGTATCGCCTAACAAAGAATTGGCAATATACAGTTGTCGATGCAATTGCCAAAGCTGAAACAATGCTTGGCAAGCCCTATAATTTTAGTTATGTCTTGTCGGATTCTTCCCACTATTGCTCGGAGTTTATCTATAAAGCATTTGAAAAAGACTCCGTGTTTGAATTAAATCCAATGACTTTTAAGGATCCCAACACGGGAGAATTTTTGCAGGGCTGGGTGCAACATTACGAGGACTTGGGAATAGAAATCCCCGAAGGCGAACTTGGCTGCAATCCAAACGGGGTTGCAGCTTCAGAGAAGTTGGAGTGCTTGGGAGAATTAACACACAGCAACTAACTAGAACAAGATGGTAAAACAACTAACATTAGTAGCTTTAGGAGGAGGGGCAGGAAGTGCTTTGCGCTACCTAACCTCATTGTACTTTATGAGAAGTTTTTCTTGTAATTTTCCGCTAGGGACTTTTGTCGTAAATATTGCAGGTAGCTTTATTATTGGACTTTTAGTCGGTTTATCGGTTTGTTGTGGCATTCTCAATAACGAACTGAGGTTTCTTCTAATTATCGGGTTCTGCGGCGGTTACACCACCTTCTCCACCTTCTCTGTAGAAAGTCTAAGGCTATTTGAAGCGGGAAATTATTACATACTTGCTCTATACATCTCTGCTAGCATAATAGCAGGACTACTGGCAGTACTTGGTGGCAATGCATTGGCTAGAATTATAGCACAATAAATCCCCCCCCTGACAGATAAAAGTCATCCCACATACTGTTACCTCATTCCCAGAAAGCATGAAAGTGGTGGACGGGTCCGTGTCCTTTACCTATTTGGTAATCTGCACCTTTGATAATTGCCTCATTGATATACTCTTTGGCAGAACGAACTGCATCATTTAAGCCTAAACCTTTTGCCAGAAAAGACGCCAAGGCTGAGGACAAGGTGCATCCTGTGCCATGCGTATTACGAGTTGCTATCCTTCTAGATTTCAGCTCAATAAGCTCATCTGTTTCAGCATTATAAAATACATCAATCAGCTCTCCTTCCGTCAGATGCCCTGCTTTTAGGAGTACCGACACACGATTATTCCCCGTCATACTTTTCACCACCTTTGGTAAATCTGCTTGGCAGCTTATTTTCTGCCCCGACAATATCTCTGCTTCGGGAATATTTGGTGTAATCACTCGGGCAAGCGGTATCAACTCATTTTGCAGGGTCGATATAGCTTCGTCCAACAACAATTTATCGCCCGAAGTTGCTACCATAACGGGGTCTAACACAATGTTGCTGATTTTATATGGAGCGAGTGTTTCCTTAATTCCCAATATCAACTCCGACGAGTGCAGCATACCAATCTTAATAGCGTCCGCACCAATATCATCAAGTACCGACTTAATCTGTCCAATAACAAAATCGAGAGGGATGGGATGCACCCCATAAACTCCCACCGTATTTTCGTCAACAACAGCAGTTATAGCACTCATCCCAAAACACCCGCAAGCCGACATTGTTTTCACATCGGCTTGAATACCAGCACCACCACTAGGGTCGCTTCCGGCAATACTTAGCACTCTTTTGTAATTCATTATTTATCAATCTTATACATAATAGTTCAACTTTAAATACGCCATTGTTCCATTTCGTATGCACTTTGCCAAAACAGCCATTCCATCTTAAATGTTGTCTCAAAGGCTTTTGTCATTCTTTTTTGCATTTCTTCACTGCTATCGTTCGCATAGCTGTCGCAAATCATTATTGCCTTATCCACAGCCGCCGCAAAATCCTCACTTCCATAGGTATCAATCCACGCCTGATAGGGATTATCATTTGTTTTTCGTGTTTCAATAATATAGTCGCCAACCTCTTTATACACCCAGAAACAAGGCAATACCGCTGCCAAACATTCATTGAGCGACGCACCCATCAATCGACTCCATAGGTACCCGGTGTACAGCATATTAGACGGACTTGGCTCGGCATTCTTAAAATCTTCTTTCAAGTAGGACTTATGCAGAACTTTCTCAACCAATAAAGTATCTTTTGAGAAGCTCAAGAAAGCGTCACGCCAATCGTCGTTATCCAAACGACTTGCAATAGCCGCCAAGATTCGTCCATACTCAGCCAAATAAAAAGCATCCTGATTTTGATAAAATAGGAACTTTTTACTAGGGAGAGTACCATCCATAAGCTCCTGAATAAATGGCTGTTTTTTTATTTCCTCAAATATTTTTTCGCACGCTTTCCATGCTTGTTCACTCCATGTCATACCTTCTTTGTTTTTTTAATTATGTTCATCAGCTCCTTTGCTGCACAATCAGGTTTTGGTGCAGAGGAAATAGCAGATACTACCGCAACTCCCCCGGCACCGCATTGCATAATCGAAGCAAGGTTGCTTTTATTAATTCCCCCTATAGCCACAGCAGGGAAACGACTCAAGCTACAAGCATGTCTCAAGCCCTCAAGTCCAAAAGGTTCAGATGTATCATTTTTGGTAGGCGTGGCAAAAACCGGCGACACCCCTATATAGTCAACATCAAAGCTATTAGCTTCTTCCACTTGGGCAAGAGTTTCCACCGACAAGCCGAGTATTTTATGATTTCCCAACATCTTCCTTGCTATCTGCCATGGCAAATCCGACTGTCCCACATGCAGTCCATCGGCATCCACCGCCAAAGCAATGTCCAGACGGTCATTGATAATCAGCGGAATATCTAGAGGCAAGAGTATCTTTTTCAATTGTAAAGCAAGCTCATAGAACTCCCGTGAGCTACATTCTTTCTCACGCAACTGAACAGCACTTACTCCTCCCTTTACCGCCTCCGCAACAACAAACTCCAATGGTCTAGCTAATGACAGACTGCGGTCAGTAACCAGATACAGGCTTAAATCAAAAGGCCTCATCACGATGCTCTAAAGGTTTTTCTAATATCCTCTTCTCCCAAGTTGTAAAGAGTGTCTAGGAAGTTAATCTGCATACTGCCATTGCCCGATGATTTCTTTGCCGCAATTTCTCCTGCAATACTCATCACTGCCATAGCATGCGTGGCAGCATACATACGATTTGGGTTTACACTTGCAAATGCAGCTAATATTGCGGTAGCTGTGCAGCCCATCCCCGTAACTCTAGCCATCATTTCAGAACCATTGACAACAGACAGCACTTCCACACCATCGGTGATATAATCCTCTGTCCCACTGACAAGCACTACAGCACCAGTTTCCACAGCAAGTTTCTTGGCAGCCTCAACAGCGGCATTGCTCGAAGCAGAACTGTCAACCCCTTTAGTAATTACATTCTCTTTCGCTAAAGCCATAATTTCAGAGGCATTCCCTCTTATAAAATCAGGCTTGCACTCTCTAATAATACGGGCAGCAACCTTATCTCTGTATGGTGTTGCTCCTGCACCGACAGGATCAAAAATCACAGGGACACCTTTCTCAACGGCAGCCCTCCCCGCTTCAATCATGCCTTCGACCCATTCGGGATTCAGAGTTCCCATATTAATCACCAAAGCCGATGCTATATCAAGCATATCACGCACTTCCTCTACTGCATGGGCCATCACAGGTGATGCCCCGACAGCAAGCAGCGCATTGGCAGTGTTATTCATAACAACAAAATTGGTAATGTTGTGTACCAAGGGCGACATTTTGCGAACAGCCTTCAAGTCGGCACTAATAGTTTCTACAGTAATCATCATTTTATTTTTGGTTAACAGTTGTATGTTCAAGTTTATGAATATCAGACCTATATCTATCAATTTGCTTATTACGATTATCTGTAAAACCCAAAAAGCCGCTCCACACAAAGTGAAACGGCTTGTATATCAGTCAGTTCTATTCAAATACAATTATCGTTTCCCTACGCTGTAATTAAACATTTCAGGTTTCAAGGGTATAATCTCAGCCCTGCAATAACAGAACACCCCCAACGAGACACAACAAATTTAGGAATAATTTATCAAAGAGGCAATAAGCTCTATTCAGTCAAAATGCGCAAGCATACTTAACACTAAAACATCACAAGCAACACCAAGAAGAGACAGGAGATACAAGCAATATGCCGTACGCAATTTAATTGTAAATGATACTGCCAAACAAAAGACATCATTGCGAGGAGGTACTGTTTGGGCTTATATCCTATAACCTGAAGAAATGTTTGATGTTTAGGGACGTAGTCCAGATATCTTAGCAGCAAGGAGATGTAAAAAGAGTAGTAATAGGTGCGATACCCTAATATATCGAAAAGCATAGTGCTAGAATTATTACACTCATGGAGTAAAGCCAACCGACAATTTCGACATCATCATTTATTATGATTTTTCAGTGTTAAATATCCATGCAAGCTAAACGCCCCGATTCAACACACTGCTAGTCAGGATATTACCAAGAACGATGATAGATTTACACAGAGAGCATATAAATTTCATCTATTGAGGCACAACATTATCAGAATAAATTACGTTTCTTTGCAAGAACACTAAAAAAGGTGTTACATTTACAGTATTAATTAAAAAACGAAAACAAAATGAAAGGACTAAAATTAGCAGCTGTATCAATGGCATTATTATTTGTAGCGGCAACATCTGCGCCTGTATTTGCAAATACACAAGAACCAGAAAAGAAAGAGTGCACAAAAGGCGAAAAGAAAGAATGCACTAAGGGCGAGAAAAAAGAGTGCACGAAAGGCGAAAAGAAAGAATGCACTAAGGGTGAGAAAAGAGAATGCACAAAAAAAGCTGAGTAGTATTTTTGCTTGTAGCTAATATAAAAAGAGCCGGCTCGTTGTGAGCCGGCTCTTTTTATATTGGTAGGAAAGACAATATTGTAAAGTTCACTCTAGTAATTTGCATTTAGCATCTTCTTTCTTACACCCGTAATCTGCCTCAGGCAAAAAAAAGCAAACTATAAGGGGTATAAAAGATATTTTTCCCTCATTATCTTGTATTTATCGAGGGCTGGTTGCCATGATGCCTCAATTTCGTCAGCAGTCATCCCCGACTTAATTTGTTGCAAGAGCTTGTCGCCTCCTGCCAGCTTATTGAAGAAGCTTGTGCTTGTAAAGAATTTATCTTTTTGAGGATTCTTACTATAAAAGTCAACAAGATATTTCAAAGTAAATCTATGAGACAAAGGCTCATTCCTCAGGTCAACTCCATAGCACGCCTCTCCTTTATGCTTTGGGTCGGTCGACTTGCCTGGTATGCTTCTTGGGGTAAACTCAAAATCTCCCTGACTCTTGTCGGGATATCCTGCCACCTGAAATGGGAAATCTGTTCCTCGCCCTATGCTCACCGTCGTAGGCTCAAAAAGGCAGAGACTAGGATATAGGCGTATTGAAATATCATTGGGTAGATTTGGGGATGGCAAAACGGGCAGACTGTAGGGTGTTTTATGATTCCAATTTTCCATCGTCACCACATGCAAATCACATTTTTTTCCTCCATTAAGCCATTCTTCACCATTTATCATCTGAGCCAGTTCGCCCACAGTAAGTCCGTGAACAATAGGAATTTGGTGCATTCCTACAAAAGATTGAAATTTAGGGTCTAGGATATTCCCTGCCACGTAGTCGCCGTTAGGGTTTGGTCTGTCCAGTACCACAAGTGGTATATTATACTCCACGCAAGCATTCATAATGTGATGCATTGTACTTATGTAAGTATAAAAGCGCACACCTACATCCTGAATGTCAAACACCATAATATCAACATCTCTCATCATTTCGGGACTTGGCTTGCGGGTCTTGCCGTAAATAGAAACCACGGGCAAGCCGGTTTGCTTGTCGGTGTGGTCATCTATATGTGCACCTGCATCAGCTTCACCTCTAAAACCATGCTCGGGAGCAAAAACTTTTGCAATCTTCACGCCCTTATCAAGCAGGATGTCCACAATATGCTTATCGCCAAGCATCGCAGTGTTGTTGACCACCATACCGACATTCTTATCCTTTAGCAGAGGCAGATATTCTGCCACCCTTTCAGCACCTACGATAATTTTTGCAGGTTCTTGTTTGGTCTCAGTCGGGACTCTCTCCTGTTTATTTTGAGACCTTCCTTTCGAATTACAAGATATGGCTGTCGTCAGCAGTAATAAGAATAGGAGGCTTGTTTTGAGTTTCATATATATCCGTAATTTTTCTGCTATATTTCAGCTTCTTTCATCTTCTGCGCATTCTCTTCTAGTTGCAACTTGGATATAATACCATCAATATCACCATCCATAATAGCGAGCAAATTGTATAGTGTCAGTCCTATGCGGTGGTCTGTCATGCGTCCTTGCGGATAATTGTACGTTCTAATTTTTGCTGAGCGATCTCCTGTTGAAACCATAGTTTTGCGCTTGGAAGAGATTTCGTCTAGATATTTCTGGTGTTCCATATTGTAAATACGGGTTCTGAGTTCGGACATTGCTTTAGCCAGATTTTTAAGTTGCGACTTTTCATCCTGGCATGTTACAACAATTCCCGTAGGAATATGAGTTAGACGTATGGCTGAATATGTTGTATTTACTGACTGTCCTCCGGGGCCAGACGAGCAATATGTATCTTTTCTAATATCACTTTCTTTCAGCTCTATATCGAACTCCTCCGCCTCGGGTAGTACAGCCACCGATGCTGCTGACGTGTGCACTCGCCCCTGTGTCTCAGTCTGCGGAACACGCTGAACACGATGAACTCCGGACTCATACTTCAACAGTCCATATACACCTTCGCCGCTTACAGTTGCAACTATCTCCTTAAAACCTCCCGATGTGCCTTCGCTGATGTTTGTAACTTCCATGCGCCATCCCTTAGCATCGCAATACTTCTGATACATTCTATAAAGATCGCCTGCAAAAATGCTTGCCTCATCGCCACCTGTGCCTGCTCTGATTTCCAAGACTGCATTTTTAGAATCTTCGGGATCAGCGGGTACAAGCAACATTTTTATTTCCTGCTCCTTGTCATCCACCAATTCTTCAGAGGCAGATAGCTCCTCCTTTGCCATATCACGCAAGTCCTCGTCATTTTCGGTTTCAAGAATTTCTTTTGCTGACGAGATATTATCGAGCATTGCCTTGTATTCTTTAAAAGCCTTATTGAGCAGCTCCAATTGTTTGTACTCTTGGTTCAATTTGATGTATCGCTTCATGTCAGCAATAACTGAAGGGTCAGAAATCTGCTGAGACACCTCATCAAACCGGGCCTTTATAACATCGTATTTTTTTATTAAATCTGTATCTGCCATTTTATTTATATATACAATTAATATACAAACTCACCGTACTCTGATGATATAGTGAGTTTTTTGGTATCGTTTTTTTCTACCCTTCCTACAATTCGGGCCTCTACATTATATTTGCCGGCAATATCTACCACTGATGAGGCTATGCTCTGAGGTGCATAAATCTCATATCTGTGTCCCATATTGAATACCTGATACATCTCCTTCCAATTAGTCTTCGATTCTTTCTGAATAATATTAAACAAAGGTGGTGTAGGGAATAAATTATCCTTAATGATATGTACGTTGTCCACAAAATGCAAGACCTTCGTCTGTGCGCCTCCTGAGCAATGAACCATGCCATTAATCTGTTGGCGATGTTTTTTCAATATATCGTTGATTATCGGTGCGTATGTTCTGGTCGGAGACAATACTAATTTCCCTGCATCAATACCTAGATTTTCGATTTCATCAGTAAGTTTGTAAGAGCCGGAATACACTAGTTCCGATGGGACATCTGCGTCAAAACTTTCTGGATATTTCTTCGCTAGATAATTATTGAAAACATCGTGCCGAGCTGAGGTCAGTCCGTTGCTCCCCATGCCGCCATTATAAGTATCCTCGTAGCTTGCTTGTCCGTAGGACGAAAGTGCGATAATCACATCGCCGTCGGAGATTTTATCGTTGCTGATAACATCCGACTTCTTCATCCTTGCCGTAACAGTGGAGTCAACTATAATAGTTTTCACCAGATCGCCGACATCAGCAGTCTCACCTCCCGAGAGATGAATGTTTATACCCATCTTTCGCAGGTCTTCAAGAAGCTCCTCTGTGCCGTTAATAATAGCGGCAATGACTTCGCCGGGTATCTTATTCTTGTTTCTGCCAATGGTTGACGATAGCAATATGTTATCTGTTGCTCCAACACATAGCAAGTCATCGATATTCATCACCACTGCATCTTGGGCAATACCTTTCCACACTGACAAGTCGCCTGTTTCTTTCCAATACATATACGCCAAGGATGATTTTGTGCCTGCTCCATCGGCATGCATTATGTTACAGTAATCGTCGTTGCCACCAAGAATATCTGGCAAAATCTTACAGAATGCTTTTGGAAATAATCCTTTGTCAATATTTTTTATTGCATTGTGTACGTCTTCTTTTTGTGCCGAAACGCCACGTTGTGAGTATCTGTTATTCATTTTCTTATTTGTATATTTGGGCTAAAGCCATTCTGATAGGGTGGGTGTTTATTTTATCCTTCAATCAAAAGATAGAGGCAATTCATTAAACGCCTAAACAGTTAGACATTATATTTTTCATTCTCCATTCTCCACTGAGTTATCTATTAGTGTCTTTCAAAATAACATCGTGCGCACCGCCCTCGATAATACTTGTAGATGACACCAATGTAATTTTAGCATTTTCCTTAAGGTCGTCAATAGTGTTAACTCCACAACTGCACATTGTCGACTTTACCTTGCCGATAGTTATGTCCAAATTCTCTTTCAAACTTCCAGCATATGGAACGTAGCTGTCAACTCCTTCCTCAAATTTCAGCGATTCCGAGCCTCCGGAGTCGTAGCGCTGCCAGTTTCTTGCTCTATTTGAGCCTTCGCCCCAATATTCTTTTACATACCTGCCATTAATCATCATGCGTTTGGTAGGACTCTCGTCGAAACGTGCAAAATAACGTCCCATCATCAAGAAATCTGCTCCCATAGCAAGGGCTAGCACCATGTGATAATCTTGAACTATTCCTCCGTCTGAACAAATAGGAATGTATATTCCTGTCTTATCAAAATATTCGTTTCGTGCTTGCGCTACCTCTATTATTGCCGAGGCTTGTCCACGGCCAATGCCTTTCTGCTCGCGAGTGATACATATAGATCCTCCGCCAATACCTACTTTTATGAAATCGGCACCTGCTTCTGCAAGATAATTAAATCCATCTTTATCAACTACGTTGCCGGCTCCTATCTTAACATCATCGCCGTATTTATCTCTAACAAAAGCGATTGTTTCTTTTTGCCATTCCGAAAAACCATCTGACGAGTCTATACAAAGCACATCGACTCCTGCCTCCACCAATGCAGGCACTCGTTCTTCATAGTCTCGTGTGTTTATGCCTGCACCGACAAGCAATTTTTTATTGTCATCTGAAAGTTCCTGCGGATATTCTTTCACATTCTCGTAGTCCTTTCTGAAAACGAGATTGACCAGTCTTTGTTGATTGTCTATTATTGGTAGACTATTCAGTTTATGCTCCCAGATAACGTCGTTGGCTTCGTTCAGGGCTATCCCTGATCTACCTGTTATCAACTTATCGAAGGGAGTCATAAAATCCGAGACTTTCATATTTAGGTCATCACGACTCACTCTATAATCTCTACCTGTTACGATGCCTTCAAGGATGCCATGCGACGAGCCGTCGTGGGTAATAGCAATAGTAGAGTAACCTGTGAGCTCTTTTAATTCTATCACATTCTTGAGTGTATGATCTGGGGTAAGATTAGCGTCGCTTACGACAAATCCCGCCTTGTACTTCTTGACCTTTCTAACCATATCGGTCTGTTTAGCAATGCTCTGCGAACCAAAAACGAAAGATAGTCCGCCATTTTTTGCCAATGCTATTGCCATGTCGCTTCCTGAGACAGACTGCATTATTGCAGAGGTAAAAGGAATATTTAACATCATTGACGGCTTCTCGTTTTTCTTGTATTTCACCAGTGGTGCTGCAAGCGACACATTATCGGGGGTACTTGTTTTGGTAGTTAATCCCGGTATTAAAAGATACTCGCTGAATGTTCTCGAAATGTCTGTCAATAATTTTGCCATGCCTCAATGAATTAAAAATTTCACAAAGGTACTAATAAGACGGCAAACAGCATTGTTATTCTTCTATATTTTTTGGCAGAATAATTTCCTTTGCGACTAAGTCATTACCCTTAATACCGACAACTTCAACCGTTTTGCCTTTCTCTATAAACTTATTATGAAGTGCAATAGCGTTGTATATGCGCTCATTAACGCAAATCTCGCCAATAGGATGCAACCACGAATGTGTAACACCGACTTTCCCGACTATTGTGTCCGACTCTTCATTGTTTTTATTGAATGTAGACTCAGCGGTTGACACATTACTATCAATAGTACCATGCAGGGCAACCCTTCCAAGAAATCCTCTTTTGTTGCTTAACACTTTTGCTAAAAGGAGACTGACTGCCGCAAAACCAACTATCAGAGATATTATGAAAGATGAAAAAGCATCTCCTAGCCGCGACATATCAACCGGTTCAAAATCAAAGAAGTCGTTATTCATTATACTAAAGAACAATCCGCCGAATATGCAAACAAGTCCTAAGATGCCAGCAACACCAAATCCGGGTATAACAAATATCTCCAAAGCTATGAGAAGTAGCCCTAACAAGAATATAATTATTTCCCAGTTGGCAGCAAAACCCTCGATGTATAAGGGTGCAAAATATAGTATAGATGCAAGTACGGCAAACGCCAAAGGGACTCCTATCCCAGGTGTTCGCACCTCTGTAAATATGCCTAATATAATAATACTAATAAGTATGCCCGACACCGTAGGCTTAATCAACCAACCAATCATTTTGTCCATAGTAGTAGGCTCAAATTCAGTTATCTCTGCGTTGTCAGCATCAACACCTGCTCTTTCCAAAACATCATTAATATCGCTTCTTATTCCCTCGCAGTAGTTAAACTCAATAGCTTCGCCAGCGGTGAGCGTCAGGACTTTTCCACTGTCAGAGATTCCGGGAACACGCAAGTTTTGGTCTACCATCGCCTCTGCAATATCAGGATTGCGAAACCAATTGCCATCAACTTTGCCATGAGATTCCGCCGTAGCTCGCATCATGCCTCGCATATACGACTGATACTTATCGGGCAGAGCCTGACCGTCCATGCCGTTGACAACCGTTGCTGCTCCAATAGTGGCACTACTCACCATAAAAATGCTGTCGCAGGCAATAGATATTAACGCTCCTGCCGATGCTGCATTATTGTTGATAAACACCCATATCGGTATTTTTGAATCCAAAATAGATGTCCTTATAGAGTCTGCATGCTCCAATGTCCCCCCAAAAGTATTGAGATCTATTATAAATAGGTCTGCATCTTCCCTCTCTGCCTCTCTCAGAGCTTTTGAAAACAAACGGTGTGAGGTTGAACCTACTTCATCATGAAACTCAAAAGTGTGTATCTTCTTGTAGTCACCTGCGTAAGTCTCAGCATAGCATAGGAGCATGAACGACAGGAATATCAACGGTAGGAACTTTTTCATTTGTTTATTTTTTAACTGCTGATCTTTCAACTCCCAAAGGTAATTATTTTTTTTTGAGACGCTAGATATTGTATTTCTGGATATTCAGATGTTTAGATTTTCAGATGACAGACAAGAGTGATGAGTGATTGGTGGTGTCTCGTCCTAAAAAAGTTTATATGTTAATATTTAAATCCTGATATACATTTAGTTTTTAGCCCTGACATTGGTTTACATTTTTTTATTGCCAATAATTTTTCCACAATCTATGAATAATCAGAAGTGCGCTATAAGTTTTTCCCGTGCCCGTAGCCATAACTAACAATATTCGATTCTGCCCGTTAGAAAAAGTAAAACTAATCATCTAATAAATTCTCTAAATTTTTCTAATCCTCTTTTCTCATCTTCTCCAATCTTGAAAATAATATTGTTCTGCCAATAATCCAGAATATCGGCATCGTCGGTGTAGGGACTACTAATAGGTAAAAGCTGTTCTAAATTTGCAAAAGCAGCTTCAAAGGCCGTATTCAAAGGCTCTTCGAAAGACATACTCACATCTTTATGAACTGCCCATGCTGCAAACACAAAGGGTAGCCCGGTCATATAAAACCACTCTTCTGCCAAATCGTAAGTATAGTCGAAGGAAAGCATGTTCTCGGCACTGAAAACTTTGTCGCCAATCAACAACATTCCTTCGTCGTTTTTCAACAACTCCTTGCCATCAATCTTTGCCGTCACATCGGAATCTACAAAATTTGGACGAACTGCCCAATGGTGTTTTGCCAAAACTTTTATCAACATTGCCGACGACCGAGAATGAGAGTCCAGATATATAGTCCGAAGTTTGTCTATCGGGCTGTTTGCCACCAGTATAACAGTTCGAACCGACTTGCATGCACAAATACCATAATCGGTAATACGCTTGAAATTATCGTCGGCAATTAGCTTTGCAACGGGTATCAAGCCCATATCAACCTTACCCGACAACAATTTTTCTGCGCACACGGCAGGCGTATCAACCTGTATCTGAAACATTTCCGAGCTTAAAAAATGCTCTATCGCATATTTATAAGGTATGCTGTTTATGTATTTCACAATACTTATGTTCAACTTATTCATTTCCTTATACATCTATCATTTACAATAACCGTCTCTCTTGTTGCCGGATGTAGTTTTATTTGCCACAACTACTGTTATCGGTAATAATGCACATTCGTGTCAACAGGGACAAAGATAAGAGTTTTAGTCTAAATAAAGTTTTGGGAAAACTTGTAGAATATTGTTTATTTTATATTTTTGCAACGAATATTTTTTTTGATAATTTTATATAGATTTAGCTTTATAAAGCTAGTTGCAGAATGAAATTCTAGTTCATTAGTGAGTCTGCATTAACAATACAGGCACATCAATGAATAATTAACAAATTAAATACAAACAGGCAAGACTAATCATAAAACAGCTATAAATATGGGCTATACATAAATATGGCTCGTAATAAAAACACAAAACAAGAAGACATGAAGGAAGATAAATTCAATAGTGCGTGGAAACCGGTAAGAACAGAAATCGTTAAAAGCGGGAAAAGAACTTATTTTTTTGATGTGCGCGAAACGTCCAAGGGAGAGTTATATCTATCTGTAACAGAGAGCAAAAAGGTCTGGAGCGATGAGGGAGATGCTTCATTTGAGAAACACACTATATTAGTGTACAATGAGAGCTTTGCTGATTTTACCAACGCATTAAAGTCTATACTTGCATTTATTGAGGAGAAACAACCAGAGACCACGAACAACTCTGACAATACCGACAGTGACTATTTGGGGCAACAAGAAGGGGCTTTATAGGGCACTTAGTTCTCTGTCGATACTCTTAACCTGTGCCTCCAGAGTATCGATATTTTCGTTAACTATAATATAGTCAGCTAGCTTGATTTTGACGGCGTCTTTCCACTGACTGTCCATTCGCTTCTTTACTTGCGCCATGCTAGTTCCATCACGCTCTACGACTCTATTTATTCTTAGATGTTCGGGTGCAGTTACTAAGACGAGCTTATCAAAGTTTTTGTAGCTCCCTGTTTCAAACAGTATTGCTGCCTCTTGTATTACGTATGGAGCAATCTGCTCATTGCTCCAGTTATCAAAATCTCGTTTCAGTATAGGAGCTAGTAGAAAGTTTAATTCTTCTCGTTTATCGTCATTACCAAAGATTTGTTTCGCTATAAATATCCTGTCAAGCTCGCCACAATCGGTGTAGGCATCATCGCCCAGCAATTGTTTTATCCCGTCTATAAGTTCCTGGTCTTTCTCCATAAGTTCTCTTGCTTTGGGATCTGCGAAATACACAGGTATACCTAATTCAATAAACATTTTTGCTACAGTTGTTTTTCCACTGCCTATTCCTCCTGTTAGTCCAATCTTAAGCATTAGTCTAATTTTCTTTTATCATATAGTTTATATAAGGCGTAGCGAGTTCAACGTTTTTTAATCTATCATTGTTTACTTCTAGGGTAACAGGAACAGACTTCATCAGTCCTAGCTGAGAGTAGTTTACATACGCTTCAAAGTCATCATCTCTTACATTGGCAATATCATCAACACTTGCTTTAAATTTCACCTCTGCTTTAGCTGGAAAAACGACAACAGTCTCGCCTTCGGGCACGTTTCTGACCACTATATCGACATTAACACTATTCTCCGTATACTCTCGTACGGGAATTATAATTCTAACGGTTCTTTCCGAAAACTTCACTCCTTCTATTTGTGTCAACCTGATTAACCTCTCGGTCGTCTGAGATAAATCTTTATATACCTGATATTCTGTATTGATTATATTTATCGTATCGAGGTTCGCCTTCAGACCAGTTGCGGTAATGACTCTAGGAACAGTAAAAGCCTGTCCATAACTATTAAATTTGTTTTTAAAAGAGACATCTACATGAGGCATTATCGGAACATCCTTAGAAACGATTGAATCTAAATACACATTCAGGCTTTCAGGGTATAATCTATTTATTGTCATATCGCTACCTATCCTTTTGCCAAACATTTCAAAGAATAGGTGTTTTGGGACATTGACTTCGACAACACCTTGCTCATCAACATTACTAAAAGATTTGCTTGTAAATCTATTTAGTGATATTTCAAGATTATTGTTTACACCAAGCATAAGAAAGAAAAGACGATACCCACTTCCGCTCAACTCGGCGTGGACTTGCTTAGGAGTTCCCTCCGACACACCCATTTCTTTGGGTACTGATGTGTACTTAAGGTCAAAAACAACGGTGTATGACGACGTCTTATTTAGCGCATTGAGCAGCCATGCAAGTGTTGCAACAACAAGACAAATTGAAAATGCTATCCTTTTACTGCGATTTGTTCTATGCAAGCGCGAGAAGAAATTCTGCAACCTCGCATATAGCAGAGTAAGTCTCAGTCTTAAATGTTTTATTCGTCTTTTTGTGCGACTCATAAGTATCCGGTTTATCTAATTGGCGCATCCACAAACGTCATAACTGAAGTCTACTGGATACGCCTTGTTACTCATCTTCGTTCCTCACCAGGAACAGCGTTGGCAGGATTTATTGTCGATGAAGCAAAAACTACATTAACTCCATTAGCAATAGTTATCACGGCAGTGCCTTTTTCTTCGTTTATACTGTGCACTTCCCCGAAGATTCCTCCATTAGTTACAATCTTGTCTCCTTTTTTCAACTGCGATCTAAAGCTCTTCAGTTCCTTTTGTTTCTTCATCTGCGGTCTCATCATGAAAAAATAAAAAACTACGATAATACCAACAAATGGCAATATCTGCATGAATAGCCCCGGTTGCGCTTGTGCTGCATCTAATAATAAAATGTTCATTTAAAAGTTTGTTTTTAATGTGTTTATATTTAAAAGTTTGTTTTTCCTAAATAATACTGCCTGCTTTTTATCGGCTTTGTCATCTCTAGTGATATGTCATGAATACCTAACTCGGCATATTCTTCATTTGTTTTAAAAATATACTTGCTTGGGGCATAACCTAAACTTCCTTTTCTATACTCGACTAATCCATAGTACTCACGAGCAACAACAGCATCGGAAGCATATAAAGTGCGTCTTTTTAAATCTGGAGTTCTAGAAATAATCCAATACTCGTTTTTTACAACTGCGTAGTTTATCTTGTTAATTACGATGCGTCCTGTAATTTTTTCGGCTCCAGAATCGTAAGACATTATAAAATTAGGATTTTCTGCCTGATAAACTATCGTATACGATTCATCGGTTTCTTCTTCTGTCCGCAGGGTAAATCTCTTCATATTAGCTAAGTCTAGTATCATTGTGCCATTCCTAACAATGTCGCAAGACAATAATGCATCCATATAAGACTCGCTAGTCTCCAAACTGAGCCTATCGCTATGATTATCTGTTTTTATATCCAAAAACGAATAAAATATATTTTCGAACGAGCTCTCGGGAGTAGCTTCGCGATAGCCCAGATTATAGTCTATCCGCACAGTACCTGAAAGAGCCCCTCTGGCTCCTTGAGCATCCTTCACTTGTGATTTATAGGTCGCCCTAAACGAGACTCCCCGCTGAACATAATTTTCACCAATGTGTTCTATTGCCTTTCTAAGATACATGCGCTCAACCAAGGCATCTGCGCTGACCTCGACATCTGCAAGCACTGTTTTTGACTCTTCCATCAAGATTGTGTGTACCTGCCCATTAAGCAATGAGTTTAAATCCATCACCACTTTATTGTATCCCACAAAGCTCACTGCCAGATTTTTTCCTTTATCTGATGATTTGACAGACAATGAAAAGAAACCATTTTGGTCAGTTACTGCTCCACTTGTTGCTCCCTCTATGGCTACATTACAATTATCTATAGGAGACATGTCTTTTTGATTTAAGACATAACCCTCGACAACACTTTGCTGAGCATGTAGCGTTATAGCTGAGAAGACAATAAGACACAGCAAAATTGATTTACAGAAATCTTTATTTATTACAAATTTCATGTCTAATAACTTTTTATTATATTTGTGCTCTTTGCATTTATTATTAGTAGCAAACCTGTCTGTATTGTTTCCAATCTAGAAAAACAGATTAGAAAATCAGACCCAAAGGTATAAAGAAAAATGAAGAAGAGCAATTTTAGAATATTACTATTAGTGACAATGCTAATTGTTAGTTCGTGTGTTTCGAAAAAGAAGTATCTCGAGATGGAAGCGATAAAAAACCGTGCAAGCCAACAATCAAGGGAGCTGACAAAAGAGTTGCAAGACAGAGACTATAATTTAAAAAGTCTTTTGAAGGAACATGAAAGCATGAAAAATCAACTAAATCTCAGCAATGCTAAAAAAGATGCTGAAATAAAGAAGCTCAATGGTCAAATAGGTAACCTAGAAACAAAGATAGATGAGCTTCATAATGACGTATCTCTAAGCTCCTCTAGATACGACATTACACAAAATAAATTAAGCTCTCAGATTTCGGACAAGGACACTCGGATAAGACAGCTACAAAGCCAAGTTAATCAGGCAAATAGAGAGCTAGAACGCATCAAAGAGAGCTACAACAAGCTGGTAGCTGCAAGAAGCAAGGAGCAAGAGGAATCTGTGGCAATAAAAGCTGATTATAATTTAAAATCAAAAATGCTGAATAACTACACTACCCAAATTGAAGATTTAAATACTCAAATAAAAACACTGAATTCACAAATATCAGCTAAGAATCAAGAAATAGAGAAACTACAAAACACATGCAATTTGCTACGCAAAGAACTAGGCATGTAGCACCTAAAAGCTATATCCTGCAAGAAATTGCTTGATTGGAAGACGTTTTTTACCGGGCATCTGTAACTCGTCTATTGATAGGTATCCATATAAAGTGCCTACTCGGAGGTAATTCTTGTTGTCTGTTTCAATAGTTCCAACCTCTATTTGGATATCTTCTTGTCCAATAGTAGTTTTGAAGATTTTAAATACAATTTCGTCACCCTTGTTATTTTTGACCACTGTCCACGCCGCAGGATACGGAGACAAACCCCTAATAAAATTGTAGATCTCTTGACTTGACTTGCTCCAATTAACCTTGCAATCGTTTTTGAATATCTTGGGAGCTGACTTCAAAATCAAACCCGACACATTTTGAATCTCTCCTTTCATATTTCCTGAGGAAATTTGGACTAATGTATCTAATACTAATTCTGTTCCTACACCCATCAACTTATCATGAAGCGTTCCTGCTGTATCCTTGTCTGATATTTCAACGTCTTTGCTTAATAATATCTTTCCTGTATCAATCTCTTTTTCAATAAAAAATGTTGTTACTCCCGTCTTTCTTTCTCCGTTTATTATAGCCCAATTTATGGGTGCAGCCCCTCTATACTGAGGTAATAATGAAGCGTGTAGATTAATCGTCGGCACCATACTCCAAACAATTTCCGGTAGCATTCTAAATGCAACGACCACAAACACATCTGCGTTTAATGACTTCAGTTCATCAATAAAATCTTGAGATTTCAGGTTTGATGGTTTAAGGGTTTTTAGACCTACATCCTCCGAATATCTTCCTACGTCAGACCCTTGAAGTTTCCGCCCTCTTCCGGCATGCTTATCAGTCGCCGTAACAACTCCGACAACGTTAAATCCATTATCTACCAAACCCATTAAAACCCCTTTGGCAAACCCGGGCGTTCCCATAAAAACAACTCTCAAATCTTTACTATTCTTCATTTTTTATTATTCCATCAGCCAAGCGCTCAAGCATTCAGCCTATAATCATATTCTAAAATTATTATTTGCGTCATAACTACTTATCATAATTGTCAACATACAAGTAACAATAGTATTACGCAAAGTCCTATAGCAAAATCATGCTCTAGTAGTACACGTGCAAAAATACATCAATTCATCGCAATCTAAAACAGAAAATTCTTAAAATAGAAAATTGACATTTTTTGTTGATAAAATAATTAATATCGATTTACATCTCGAAATCTACAAGCAATTGTTAAAAAACCAAGCCATCAGGAGTTTGAATACCTTTTTTATCAAGCTACCTTTGCTGTACTATAAATAACAATGAAATGATTAAAGACTCAGAATTGATATTAAACTCAGATGGCAGCGTATTTCACTTACACATGAAACCACACGAACTTGCCCAAACCGTAATTCTAGTAGGCGACCCCGGTAGAGTTGAAATGGTTGCATCGTATTTCGACGAGATAAAACACCAAGGTCAAAACAGGGAGTTTGTGTTCAAAACAGGAACATTCAAAGGCAAAGACTTCACTGCCTTGTCAACCGGAATCGGTACTGATAATATAGATATTGTTCTGAATGAACTGGATGCTCTGGCAAACATAGATTTTAAAACACGTACAATTAATACTAAAAAGAAAAGCCTGGATATTGTCAGGCTAGGGACATCTGGAGGGCTACAAGAGTTTGTCCCCGCAGGGACATTTGTCATATCTGCAAAGTCAATTGGATTCGATGGACTGTTAAACTATTACGAAAATAGAGATTCGATTTGCGATCTCGAATTTGAAAAGGCTGTAGTCAAAGGACTAGACTATCTAGACACCCTAGCAAGCCCTTATGTAGTAGATTCCTCAAACACATTATTAAAAAAGATTCTGGCAGCGGGCAACATAGTAGAAGGGGTGAACATCTCAGCACCTGGGTTTTATGGACCCCAAGGACGTGTTATACGTTTAAATCTGGCAATGCCTGACATCAATGACAAAATTCAAGACTTCAAATACAAGGAGTATAAAATAACAAATTATGAGATGGAAAGTTCGGCAATATACGGACTCTCTAAACTATTAGGTCACAACGCAGCAACGGTATGCACAATCATTGCAAATAGAGTTAGAAAGGATTATTGTTCCGACTACAAGACCCACGTAAAAAAAATGATCGAAACAGTTATGAATCAGCTTTCTAAGTAACAATCTCTAAACACAAATCCATGAGAAATGCTTCTATTCTAAGCATAACCGAGATATTAAGAGACTCTGACAACGATACATTTAACATGATTGTTGCACAGCTTAAAAGCGACAAATCTCCGGACACAATCAAGACACTAAAAACTATGTGGTTCGACACAAAAGATCTTAAGCTAAAACATAAATTAGAGAAACTCATTACCCCCCTACAATATGGGGAGATAGAAGCAGAAATACAGGCATGGAAAAATAAAGAAAACAAGAATCTCCTAGAGCTACTTTTATCTATAAACAAAGTCGAATATCGATTTGATGACCAAAGTTATATAAGAGAAAATTTTGAACGTCTCAAGCAAGACATCTGGTTAGAGATTAACGACAATCTAACTTCTTTAGAAAAATTCAATGTCATGAACTATATCTTATTCAAAGAATATGGCTTTATTGTAGATCATGCCAGAGGAAGCATTATGAGCAATTACATATCAACAGTTTTAGAATATAGAAGAAGTAATATACTCCTATTTTCAATACTTTATACAACGCTTGCTCGCAGCCTAGGAATAACAATCTCGTTTATTAATTATATAGACTACCCTCTTCTAGCATACATAGATGTAAATGTAGCTCGTGAAATATACTCTGACACGAACGACTACAGCCCAATAATATTCTACATAGACTTGACAAATCAAGGCAAAGTACTAACGCGAAGTCAAGTTGACGAAAACCTCAATTCCAGATTCATACGCAACTCTCATAAATACAAGGACAGATGTAGCGACACAAGTATAATAAAAAGACATCTAGAAAATATTGGTCATATCTACAAAGAAAGGAAACAAACTGATAAACTAGAGAATATTGCAAACATATACAAACTCCTTAAGTCCTAAAAATTAAGACAAGTAGCCAAACTATGGCTTCAAGACTATTTCTTATTTATAAACTAAAATTATGAGTCTAATTAAATTATGTATGCTCCTATTTATGTCAACAGCATCAGTATTTAGCTGTGACAATAAAAGCAGTGCTATCAATAAGATAACAAGTAGTAAACAATCGACAGCATCAAACAACTATGGATATTCAGTGAAGATTGGTGATACAGCTCCCGATTTTGAACTGCCCCTAACTTCTGGCGACACCATAAAACTAAGCAGCCTGCGAGGCAAGGTAGTGATGGTTCAATTTACCGCCAGCTGGTGTGGTGTGTGCCGAAAAGAGATGCCTTACATAGAAACCGATATATGGCAGAAATATAAAAACAGGGAGGATTTTGTCCTGATTGGAATAGATATAGAAAACGACATAGAGAAAATAAAGAAACTCAAAAGCGACATTCCTATAACTTACCCCCTTGCCATTGATGCCGACAAAGCTGTATTTGAAAAATACACTATCCCCAACGCCGGCGTAACAAGAAATATTATCGTAGACAAAAACGGAAAAATAGTATTCCTCACACGCCTATTCAAAATGGAAGAATTTAAACAGATGTGTGAGGTAATAGCGAAACTATTGGAAAACTAGAGCTAAATTTTGACCACCCAATCATGGGAATCCTCAATATCTCCTTCTTGAATAGCTCTCAGTCTATTGTAGAGCTTCGTACTCCACTCCCCTGCATCGTCGCCATAAAAATACCGATAATCCTTATCAGCATCGAAAATACTGCGAATTGGGGATATAACTGCAGCCGTACCACAAGCTCCGGCTTCCTCGAAGCTCTCCAACTCTTCAACAGGAATAGGACGCCTCTCTACTTTAAGTCCTAAATCTTGAGCTAATTGCATCAAGCTATCATTAGTAATTGATGGAAGTATAGAATCCGACTTCGGTGTGATATAGGTATTGTCTTTAATACCAAAAAAGTTCGCCGGACCACACTCATCTATATACTTCTTCTCCTTTGCATCAAGATAAAGCACTGAGCTATAACCCTCATCATGCGCTTTCTTTCCTGCAAACAAACTTGCCGCATAATTACCGCCCACCTTATATTTCCCCGTACCATTGGGAGCAGCTCTGTCAAACTCCCTGTAAATAACCATATCCGTGGGTTTAAACCCTTGTGGGAAGTATGGACCGACAGGTGTAACATATATTATAAGTGTGTATTCCGTTGATGGTTTTACTCCAACTATTGGAGAAACTCCAATCATAAAAGGTCGGATATACAGCGATGCCCCACTACCATACGGAGGCATAAACTCTTTGTTAGAGTCTATAACTTCCTTTATCATATCCATGAACAAATCCTCAGGCAGTTCTGGCATAAGCAAATAGCCTCCAGATTTATTCAGACGCTTAGCATTCTCGTAAGGCCTAAAAAGTCTTATCTCATCATTCTTGCCCCGGAATGCTTTTAAGCCTTCAAAAATTTCTTGCCCATAATGCAAACATGTCGAAGATATTGGCATCGTTATCTCATCTGAACTATGCAGCTCAGGGCTACCCCACTTACCATCTTTAAAACTACATCTTATATTAGAGTTTGTCTTTTTGTAAGCAAAACCTAGTTTGCTCCAGTCTGTACTTTCCATTTATTAAAATTTTAAAGCAAATGTAGGGAAATATTATCAAAACTAATATAGCTTGACAGGGGAATTTATAATTTAATTTGCATATTACCGCTTAACGTTTGATTAATCTTAAATTAATGCTTACATTTGGATTGTTGTTAAACATTCTAAATATTTCAAAGATGATTGCATTCAATGACTATGACTTCAATGGCAAAAGAGCTTTAGTTCGTGTTGACTATAATGTACCATTCGGTGATAATCACGAGATAACCGACGACACCAGAATTAAAGCATCCTTACCTACTCTCAAAACTATTATCGACAAAGGTGGAATACCTATTGTAATGTCTCACTTGGGTCGTCCAAAAAGCGGATACGAAGAATCGCTGTCTTTGAAACATTTGGTAAATCATCTTGCCGAGTTAACAGGAGCATCCGTAAAAATGGCAAACGAGTGCATAGGCAAAGAAACTAGAGAATTGGAAAATACCCTCGTCCACGGTGATATACTTTTACTCGAAAATGTCAGATTTCACCCGGAAGAAGAGGAAGGTAACATAGAATTTGCTCGCCAACTATCGGAAATGGGCGACTGCTGGGTAAACGATGCCTTCGGCACGGCACATCGGAACCACGCATCAACGGCCGTTATCGGACAATTCTTTCCAAACGACAAAATGTTCGGTCTATTGGTCGAAAACGAACTAAACTCTCTCGATACAATATTGGAAAATCCAAAACGCCCATTCACGGCAATAATGGGAGGTGCAAAAGTCTCGTCGAAAATACCAATCATCGAAAACCTTCTTGACAAAGTCGATAACCTAATTCTTGGAGGTGGAATGACATATACTTTTGCAAAATCCCATGGCGGAAATATCTGAGACTCAAAACACGAAAAAGACTTTCTGGACTTAGCCCTGCAACTCGAACAAAAAGCTAAAGACAAGGGAGTAAACCTTATTATTGCAAGCGATGTCGTTGTTGGCGATAAATTTTCTAACGATGCCAACACCAAAATCACAAACGTGGATAATATCGACGACGGCTGGGAAGGTATGGATGCCGGACCCGAAAGTATCAGAATGTTTAAAAAGGTAATCCAAAACTCCGGAACTATACTATGGAACGGGCCCGTCGGTGTTTTTGAATTCGACAAATTCAGCATAGGTTCTAAAGCTATTGGCGAAGCCGTAGCTGAAGCGACGGCAAAAAACGGAGCTTTCTCACTAGTCGGAGGCGGCGACTCCATTGCATGCGTGAAAAAATTCAACCTTACTGACAAAGTCTCGTATATTTCGACTGCCGGCGGAGCATTGTTAGAATACCTAGAAGGGAAAGAACTTCCTGGTGTCGCTGCCGTGAAAATCTAATAAAATTAATGTGATAATGAGTTAGTGTGATAATTAGCTTATTTAATACAACATGAAATTGCTTGTTTCTCTGAAAACCCGAAAATCTGAGAATCATTGAATCTGAGAATATAACATAATGAATAATAATGAGCTAAAAACATATTTGGACAGTCTGGTAGAGCAATATAACCACTCGGATTTTATTGCCAAAGACCCTATCAGCATACCACACCAATTCACAAAACTGCAAGATATTGAGATTACAGGATTTTGGACTGCGATACTATCGTGGGGACTACGCAAGACCATTATAAACAAGGCAAACCTGCTTTTTAACGACTTGATGGAAGGCTCTCCCTACGATTTCATAATGAACCACCACCCCTCAGATCTAAAACGTGTCCTTAATTTCAAGCATAGTACTTTCAATGCCACCGACACTCTGTATTTCATTGAGTTTTTCAAGGATTATTATTCCAAACATAAGTCTCTCGAAGATGCCTTTACGGAGGGAATGAAAGCAAGCGATAAAAATATGCTAAACGGATTGATATACTTTCACAATAAGTTCTTCGCTTTGGAAGATGCTCCGCAGCGCACAAGAAAACACGTATCGACACCTGCACGCAAATCAGCATGCAAGAGAATTAACATGTTCCTAAGATGGATGGTGAGAAACGACAACAAAGGTGTCGACTTTGGGCTGTGGAAAAATATCAGTCCTAACAAACTCCTTATACCACTCGATGTGCATGTGGAACGAACATCTATCAAACTCGGATTAATAAAAGAACAAAACAACAAACTCGAAGAGACTATTGAACTCACCAATGCCCTTAAGACCTTCGACCCTGCAGACCCCGTCAAATACGACTTCGCTCTATTCGGAATAGGAGTAATGCCGGAGGGATTAGGGATTAGGGATAAAAAAATGCTATAGACAATTTAATGGTGAATGGTTGATGATTAATGAAACAGCCGATGATAATGTGCTATTTTGCTAATGAGAAAAAAAAACTCCTCCACCCATTATTTCTTTTCACTAAACAAAAAAAAACCTTGCCCAACTTAATGGACAAGGTTTAAAAAAATGGCGGCGACCTACTCTCCCACATTTCTGCAGTACCATCGGCGCTAAAGGGCTTAACTTCTCTGTTCGGAATGGGAAGAGGTGGAACCCCTTTGCTATAACCACCTAAATCTTAAATATTTTATTTATGTTTTACTCTAACTTTTAGCAAACATAAATTGACAATATCGAGACACGAAAAACAAAAAATTATCCGCGAAGAAAGACTTTCGGGCAATTAGTACTGCTCGGCTTTGACGTTGCCG